>CALWAJ010000027.1 GCA_944373065.1 uncultured Bacilli bacterium | reverse complement strand
TAAACTATAAAACTCATAATCAATTTTATTCATTATATCACCAATATAATCTATGTAAGAAAAGTTTAATTGTTTAATCTTTATTTTTATTATTGTTCTGTATAATAAAAATAGTACCTACTCCTTAGTAGGTACATAAACCAAAACTTTTTTGGGGATGGTACCTAACAGAGCAAACTAGGTATTCCCTTTTTTATGATATGTAAATTTTCTTTACATATTCATAGTATCATAAATGTTAACTTTTGTCAAAATTCCTTTTATAAATAAATTACATCTTACTTATTTCAATTATCATATCCATATCATCATCATTAGCCATAATATTTTTATGTATTTCTTTGCATTTTTCACATCTATAAATAATTTTATAAGTATCTTTAAACTTTTCAATACCAATAGGTTTTAACAAGCCTTTACACTCATTTAATCTATCACCAGGCATAATATCAACATGCTTTGAGTAAAGGCAATAAGGACAATGATCTCTTGCACTATACTTTAAAGGTAATACTTTTTTACCACAATTTTCACAAATAAATTCTTCATCTTTCATCGTAAATCTTTTCATAAAGCACCTCTAACTTACAATTATTATATAATTATTTATTATCTTTATCAATTAAATAATTTGAAAAAAGTCTATATCCTTGCTATAATACAATTAGAAAGGTAAGGAGCTTATTATGGATTTAAAATTAGAAGTATTTGAAGGGCCACTTGATTTGCTCCTTCACTTGATAAAAGAAAATAAGATGGATATCTTTGATATTGAAATAGAAAGTATTACAAGACAGTACTTAGACTATATTCATAAAATGAAAGAACAAAACTTAGATATCGCATCCGCTTACCTCGTAATGGCAAGCGAACTTACTTTGATAAAGGCAAGAATGTTACTTCCAAGGCCTAAAGTAGATGAAGAAGAGGTAGAGGAAGAAGACCCTAGAGTTGAGTTAGTAGCAAGACTGCTAGAATATCAAGCTTATAAAGAAATAACTAAGACTTTAAAAGAAAATGAAAGCAAAAGACAAGAGATTCATACCAAACTACCAGAAAATATTAATAACTATATAGAAGAAAATACAATTATTAAAGGAGAAGGTTCTCTTGATTTATTAGTAGATGCCTTTAAAAAGTTTCTAGTGAGGAAAAGTGAAGAAAAACCTTTATCTACTAAAGTAACTATGAAAGAAATAACTGTATCAAGTAGAAAACTAGAGATAAAAAGCATCTTAAAGAAAGAAAAAAGAGTAAGCTTCTTTAAACTTTTCCCTGTTTCAACTAAAGAATATATAGTTGCAACATTTTTAGCAATACTTGATATGGCTAGAAATAAAGAATTATTAATAAAACAAGAAGAATTATTTAGTGATATTATCGTAGAGGGGGTAGCCTAATGAATTTAAAAGCAGTGTTAGAAGGATTACTATTTGTAGTAGGTGATGATGGACTTGACCTTGATGAGATAAGTAGGGTATTAGAAATATCTAAAGAGGAAACTAAAGAGTTAATAAAAGACTTACAAAATGATTATCAAAGTGACAGTAGAGGTATTAGAATAGATTTTCTTGGTGATAAGCTAAAACTAACTACTAAGAAAGAACATAATATGTATTATCAAAAACTATTAACTACAGAAGATAATACAACTCTTAGTCAAGCAGCTTTAGAAACTCTTGCAATTATTGCCTACAATCAACCTATTACAAGAGTTAAAGTAGATGAATTAAGAGGTATATCAAATAATCATATTATAAGAAAGTTAGTTGCAAAAGGACTTATCAAAGAGAGTGGTAGAAGTAATATGCCAGGTAGGCCCATACTTTATGAGACTACAAGTGAATTTTTAGATTACTTTGGTCTTTCTTCTATAGATGAACTTCCAGATATGCGAGATTTTTTAGAGGAAGAAGAAAAAGATAAAGAAGATGAAGTAGATTTATATCAATCTAAATATAAAGAAGAAAATTAATATATACAGATTATAGAAAAGTATGCTATAATCTAGTTATGCCTGTATGGCGGAATTGGTAGACGCGGTAGACTCAAAATCTACTTCTAGCAATAGAGTTCCGGTTCAAGTCCGGATACAGGCACCATTTTTTATATTTAAGATGAATAATAAAAAAATACGTTAGCACTAAACTCAAACCTATAAAGTTTGAGTTTTAAAATTTTAAAGCTTATGATAAACTATAACTAATTAGGAGTGATATCATGTTAAATAAAGAAAATTTAAGTAAACTTAGAACAAACTATGAAAATAATAAGACAAATAAAATTAGACAAAGAGTTGTAAATAAAGTTCAATTAGTTGATTTAATCCAAGATAGTGATACTTCTTTAAATTATGATTTTAATATTAATATTAAAACTCATGGTATTACAGATCAAAAATCAACTGGACGTTGTTGGGCTTTTGCTGGATTAAATATTCTAAGAGAAAAAGTAATAGAAAAATGTAACTTAGATAATTTTGAATTATCAGGTAGTTATATAGCTTTCTATGATAAATTAGAACGTTTTAATATGTTAATTGAAAGACTAATAAATTATAAAAAAGAAAATAGAAATTTATATGATAGATATGTATCAAAATTACTTGAATTAGGCATAGCTGATGGTGGTTTCTTTACTCAATTCGCTAACCTTATAGATAAATATGGAATAGTACCTAAAGATGTATTTAAAGAAAGCTATCAGTCAGAAAATACCTATGAAATAAATCAGATATTATCTAGATTACTAAGAAAATTCTACTTAGATTTAGAAAATACTAAAGATAATGATGATATAGAGAAATTAAAAAATAATTATATAGAAAAAGCTTTTGATATAATTGCAACTATCTATGGAATCCCTAAAGAAAAATTTAATTTTGAATATACTGATAAATCTGGTGAATATCATATAGATAAGGATATTACTCCTAAAGAATTCTATAATAAATATATAGGTCTAGATTTACTTAATGATTATGTTGAAATATCCTCATATCAAGATGAAAAATATAAATACAATAATTTATATATAGAAGAAGAAAGTTCTAGAATAAGTGGGAAAGAAGATAATGTGACTTTAAATCTTCCTAAAGATGAATTTAAAAATCTTATAATTAAACAATTAAAATCTAATGAGCCAGTTTATTTTTTCTGCTCAACTACTTCTAAAAGAATAGATGGAGTATGGACTGATATAATGGAAAGATATGGAGAACTATTTGATATTGATTTAAAGTTAAATAGTAATGAAATTCTAAAAACAAATGGTATTACAGGATGTCATGGTATGTTAATAACTGGAGTTAATATAATTGATAATGAAATTACAAGATGGAAAATAGAGAATAGTTGGGGTAGTAAATATGGTAATCAAGGATATTACATTGCAACTAATAACTATATAGATAATTATGTTCATAGAATTGTTATTAATAAAAACAATTTATCTAAAGCCCAACTAAAACTATTAGATAAAGAGAAAATAAAAATATCTAAATGGGATGCTAAGTTTTAGATATATTTATATAATTTAATAACGTAATTATTCTTTTTAGTAACATTAATAGTTTCAATAAACTTATATTTTCCAAAATGTTTAATGCTAAAAACATCATTATCTTTTAAAATATAAGAAGGATTAGTTAAGAGATTATAATTCAAGATAATCTCTTTATTTTTAAACTTTTCTTTTACTTTACTTCTAGAAGTATTAGAAAGATTAGCAACTACTATATCAATTCTAGGACTTTTAACAATTAATTCTAATTCTTTATACTTTCTTTCATAATCTTTAAGAATATCAATATCAATTTCTTCTAATTTTATATCACTGTTTTTAATTTTATTAAAATTGATAAGAAAATAATTTTTCATTGACTCTAATAAGTAGAAATAATAATTATCATTATCTATTATAATATCTCCAAATACACACTTATCTATATTTAAAGAAAATATACTACCTAAAATATCTTGGTGTCTAAATGCTTCTTTTGTTATTATTTTAAATAGAACGACACTAGGTTTCTTCTCTTTATAGAAAATTACTTTCTCAGCATCCTTATATGGTCTAAATACATTAAATTCATTCTTCTTAAAGTATTTACTAACTTCTCTTGCCTCACTAGGATCTAAAAAGAAAGTAGAGTAGCCATTTTTTAACTTATCAACATTTTTCTTTATATTATACATATTTATCCCTTACTTTTATTATCTTTTTCTAAGCGCTAATATTCTATCATATATTCATATTTTTGTATATATATCAAAAATATTTTGCTTAACTTTTATTTTTATTGTATTATTATATTGGTGATAATGATGTATGATGTAATAATAATAGGAGCAGGACCTGCTGGTTTATTTTCAAGCCTTTATCTTGCTCGTAACAGTAACTTAAAAGTACTTTTAATTGATGAAGGAAAATTCAGCGAAAAAAGAGTTTGCCCTATGAACTCTAAAGGAATCTCTTGTATTAATTGTAATCCTTGTAATATCTTATCAGGCTATGGTGGAGCGGGAACATTCTCTGATGGCAAACTTAATTTTATACCTAAACTAGGGAAGACTGACTTATTTAAATATATGGAAAAAAGTGATGCTTATAAATTAATTGATGAAGTAGAAGCTATCTTTAATGAATTTCATATGGATAGTAAAACTTATCCTAGTAATATGGAAGAAGCATTAAAATTAGAAGAAAAAATTGCTAAGGCAGGAGCGAATCTTTTAATCATTAAACAAAAACATTTAGGTAGTGATTATCTTCCTAAATATATTGAAGAAATTGAAAATACTTTAAAAAAACTAGGTGTAACCTTACTTGACAATTTACACTGTACAGATATAAAAAAAGAAGAAGATTACTATATTGTTAAAACTGCTAAAGAAGAATATAAAGGTAAAAATATAATAGTAGCACCTGGAAGGACAGGAGCTAAGTGGGTTCAACAGTTAGCTGATAAATATAATATTCCTTATACATCTCAAAGTATTGAAATAGGAGTTAGAGTAGAAGTTAGAAAAGAAATACTTAAAGAAATAACAGATGTTATCTATGACCCTACCATCTTTATTAAAACTAAAACTTATGATGATGAGATAAGAACTTTTTGTACTAATCCTGGAGGCTTTGTTGCTAAAGAAAATTATTATGGTTATATTTGTGTTAATGGTCATGCTCTAAAAGATATAAAATCAAACAATTCAAATTTTGCATTTATTTCTAAAATTAACTTGACAGAACCTGTTACTAATACTAGAGAATATGGTGAGTCAATCGCTAAAATTGCAAATACTCTTGGTGGTGGTAAGCCTATCTTACAAACCCTTAAAGACTTAAGAAGAGGAAGACGTTCTACTAAAGATAGAATCAGAAAAAATTATGTAGAGCCAACTTTAAAAGATTATACAGCAGGTGACTTAGCTTTGGCACTTCCTCATCGTATTATTACAAATATTTTAGAAGGGCTTGAAACATTAGATAAAATAATACCTGGTGTCAATAATGGTGAAACTTTACTATATGGACCAGAAATTAAATTCTTTAGTAATGAAATAACTACTGATAATAATATGAAAATAAGTAACGAAAATATCTACTTTATAGGAGATGGATCAGGAAAAGCTGGAAATATTGTCGCTGCTGCTGCCACTGGATTAATTGCCGCTAAAAATATAATAGAAAGGATGGAAAAATGAGAGAGTATATGAAAGAATATATAAAAGAAATTGATACTAAAATAAAAGATAATCATAAATTTACTAAGGAGGAAATAGATGATTTTCTATTTAAGATGGAATTATTTCAAAAAGAAAGAGTAATTCATTTAGTAATAACTTTAACTTACGTCTTCTTTACAATTTTATTCTTATTTTTAACAGAGTATATCTTTATGATGTTTATAATATTCTTTATTCTTCTTATCTTTGATGCCTGTTATGTATATCACTATTTCTTTTTGGAAAATAGTGTCCAATACATGTACAAACAGTATGATAAAATGAAAAATAGTAGTATAATTAAAAAGAATAGAAAAGAGGGATAAAATGAATTTACAAGGAAAAATTGCTGTAGTTACTGGTGGTGCCATGGGTAATGGTAAAGGTATTGTAGAAACTTTGCTAAAATATGGGGCATCTGTTGTAATTTTAGATAAAGCTAAAGAATTAACTGATACTATTAATGAGTTAGCTACTAAAGGTCATAAAGTATTAGGAATTAATGTAGATATTAGTAATAAAAATGCTATGGTTCAAGTAAGTGATATTATAAAAAAATACTATGATCATATAGATATATTAGTAAATAATGCTGGTATCTGTCGCTTAGAGACTTTTGAAAATATGACTGATGAACTTAGAGATTTACATTTTGATATTAATATAAAAGGACCATGGAATGTTACTAAAGTATTACTTCCAATGCTAAGAGCAAGTGGAAAAGCAAGTATTATTAATTTATCTAGTGTAACTGGAGAAATGGTTGCAGATTCAGGTGAAGTAGCTTATGCAACTACAAAGGCTGCGCTTATTGGCTTTACTAAAGCCCTAGCTCGTGAAGAAGTAGAGCATAATATTAGAGTAAATGCAATTCTTCCAGGTTATATTAGAACACCTATGGTTGATGGCATGGCAAAAGAGACTAATCCAAATAATCCAGAAAGTGTTATAAATGGTATTGCCAATGCTATTCCTATGAAAAGACTAGGTAATCCTAGTGAGTTAGGGGAACTTGCTTGTTTTCTTGCTAGTGATGCTTCTAGTTATATAACAGGTACTAGTATAGTAATAGATGGTGGTTCAACCTTACCTGAGACTGTTACTATGGGAGTATAACTTATCTGTAAATGGATAAGTTTTTTCTTGCTATAAAGATATTTAGGTTATATAATTTGATTATAAGGTAAGAGTGGTGTAATAAAATATGAATAATAATAGTAATAATAATGATTTTTTTAGTATGTTTAATACTGAGCCAAACAAAGAAAATATTAAAGATAATCCTAAGGAAGAAAGTACAATTCAAAACAATAGTGAAAATTTAACTAAAATATCTAATAATTCTGAAAATATTTCTCAAGTTAATGTAGTTAATAATAATGAAACTATTAATAATCAATCTTCTTTATTAAAGCAGACTGAAATTGTAGAAAATAACAAGCCATTAGAGAATAAAGAAGAAAAATATCAAAAAGATGTTGATATAAATAAAGTGTTATTTGGAAATGGTAGTGAAGATGAACTTTTGCTATCTAGTTATATTGGACTTAATTATGAGAAAATTAGAAATGGTAGCTTTAATTTTGCAGCAGCTTGTTTAATTAATCTTTATTTTTTTTATAGAAAAATGTATTTAATTGGTTTTATTATTGTAGTTTTAAATACTATTGTATCGATATTATTTGATTTAAGCTTTGTAGTATCTATTATTTTATTTTTTATTGTTGGTATTTTTACTAATCAAGTTTATATGATTCATGTAAAGAGTAAAATTAGGAAAATAAAAGCAAATAATCCTAATTTATCTAGAGAAGAACTTGCTAGTTTATGCTCCAAGGAAGGTGGAACAAGTTTAGGATCTGCAATGTTAGGAATTTTAACTGTCCTTGTAGTTTCTTTAGTATTTGAATTACTTGGTTTTCAAACAGTAATAGATACTTTTGAAAATATTTTAATTGACAATAAGGAAGATACAGTTAATCCAACGACTAGTGCAGATACTTTTATTATCCCTAATGATAAAGATGAAAGATTACAAAGCTTTGATATTTTAGATGAAATGAATATAAGTATAGATACTACAAATTCAATAAGGAATAGTTATATAATTGATTATAGTGCTAATAATTTCTATAGAAATAGTGATAGTAAATATTTTTATGATTTTATTCATAATTCTTCAAATGCAGATACTGATTATATGTGTAGAGGGGTATTTGTTAAAGTAACAAATTATAATTCTATAGAAGATATTATTACTAAGTTATCAAATAATTATGAAGTTTTAGGTGTTGGTAGTGTCTTAAGTATTAATAATATTATATTTGATTACTTTTGTGTATATAATTATGATGATACTTATCTATTTTTTGCTCATGAAGATAATAATGAAATTTATTTATATAGTATAATTTCTTATGGTGGTTATACTGATGATAATTGTTTAAAATATAATCTTGATGTTTTAAGTACATTAGAAAGCGTTAGCTAATATGCGTTTTATATAAAAATTAATGAAAAAAGCTGTAATTATTAATTATATTACAGTTTTTTTAGTAGCACTTTAATATTGATGAATTAGGTAATATTCTTCCATTTCTTTCTTATAACAAAAGTTATGAACGTAGAAGCTGGACTTTGATTAATATCTTTTTTTATAAGAGATGATTTAATACATGATAAACTATTTTGTTAATTGTTATTTTTTTAAATTATTCTCAAGTATTGTTAACATCTCATTTTTCATATCATCTGTTGCATTATTCCAAATTATCTCCATAAATACTCCCATACCAGGAAGAGTTACTTCATCTTTAGAATTAATTGATTCAACTATTGCTTCCTTAATACTTTCCTTATCATCATTTTTAAAGTTATTTAAAATATAATCTTTTATACCCATAAAATCATCCTCCTAGACATATTTTTACCAATATTAATAAATTTATACTGTATTTTTTAATTATTATCATATATAATTTTATTAGGAGGGATAAAATGTCAACAGGAATGATTATCGGAATAGTAGTAGTTGCCATCATCATAATAATAATTATTTGGTATATAGCAACATATAACTCTTTAATTAATCTTAGAAATAGAGTTAAAGATCAGTGGAGTCAAATTGATGTTCAACTTAAAAGAAGAGCAGATTTAATTCCTAATTTAGTTGAAACTGTTAAAGGTTATGCTAAACATGAAAGTTCTACTTTAGATGCAGTTATTAATGCAAGAAATAGTTTTAATACTGCGGGAACTAAAGAAGAAGAGATAAAAGCTAGTGGAGAATTAACTGGTATGTTAAATCGTCTATTCGCTCTTGCAGAAGCATATCCAGATTTAAAAGCTAATCAAAACTTTATGTCTCTTCAAAATGATTTAAGAGATACTGAAGATAAAATTAGTACAATGAGACAATTTTATAATGATACAGTACTTACTTATAATAATAAAGTACAAACTATTCCAAGTAATATAGTGGCAAAGATTTCTCATTTTAAAGAAGAGTCTTTCTTTGAAATAGATGAGAAAGATAAAGAGGCACCTAAAGTATCATTTTAAGACTTGCTTTATGCAAGCTTTTTTTCTAAAAGGAGAGAAATGCTATGGATAGAAAGAAAAAAGTAATTATAATAGTACTAATAATTTTGCTTATTCAATTTTTGCCATCAATATTATCAATGATATTACCATCAGTATCTTCTTTTTTTTCAAGTGAACCTACAGATAAGTTTTTAAGTGAGATAGAAATACTTGATAATGGTTCTATTAAGGTGAGAGAACTTATTAAAATGAATGGCGAGTATAATGGTATGGACCGTGATATTGTTTATGCCAGTTATAATAATGCACCATATAACGGAAATATAAGTGCTATAAAAGGAAATAGTGATTTATATGATGGTAGTAGTATTACTAATATAAAAGTAGGTTCTATTAGTGATGATGGAAGTCTTACTTTTGATGATTTTAATAGAAATGTTAATTATTTTGATGAAGTTAGTTTTGCAAGTAACGGAACATCTTCTAAATATACTTATGATAATTTTATGAATAAAGTTAATTTGAAACTTTATAATCCTAGTGATTTAGATGAAATCTTTTATATAGAATATACTGTTACTGATGTGGTAGTTGTTCATAATGATGTTGCAGAACTTGCTTGGAATACTCTAGGTGATGGTTACAGAGAAAATATTGGAGATTATGAAGTTAAAGTAATATTACCAGGTAGTGATAGTGATTATAGAGTATGGTTACATGGACCTTTAAATGGAGAAATAGAAAGAACTAATAATAAGGAAGCGACAGGTACATTTAACTTTTTAGGAGCATATAATCCTGTTAGTGTTAGATTAATATTTAATAAAGATTTAGTACCTAATGCTACTAAAGTTAGTGGTTTAACTGCCAAAAGTGCGATTATAGATTATCAGACAGAATTAAGTGATGAAGCGAATGCTGAAAGAGAGAGAATTCAAAGACAAAATATGATATTAATAATTGCAAGTAGTGTTTGGGCTTTAATTGCAATTAGTCTTGCTGTAGGAGTTTACTTAAGAGAGAAAAATATGAAGAAGACTGCCTTTAATATGGAATACTTTAGAGATTTTCCTGCTAGTTATGGACCAGAGGTGTTAGAGTATTTAATAGATAAAAATGTAACTGAGAAGAGTTTATCTGCTACAATATTAAATCTAATCTATAAGAAAGTGCTAAAAGTAGAAGTTATTGATAGAAAGCTAAAAGATGATTATAAACTAATATTGCAAGAATATGATGAGTCTAGTCTTACTGAGACAGAAAAGATAGCATTAAACTTAATAATTAATGAGATAGGTAATAGTAAAGAAGTAGTATTATCTAATATTAAGAAACACTGTTCTACTTTAAGTAATGCTAACAGGGTAATTAATTTATATAATGATTTTATTAAGACTAGTAAAAACTTAGGCAAGAGTGAAAACTTCTTTGCTAAAACACCAGGAATAGTGGCATTTACAGTTATATTCTCATTACTTGGCCTTATCCTAACATTTATTAGTTTTACGTTAGATTTAGCTTGGCTAGGAATAATAATTATTATTGTTATGATTGTTCTAATTATCTTCGTTGTAACTAGAAAGTTTTATACAAAGAAAGGTGCAGAACATTATGCAAAATGGATGGCTCATAAGAGATTTTTAGAGGACTTTAGTAGATTTAATGAAAAAGAGTTACCTGAGGTAACTTTATGGGATAAATATTTAGTTTATGCAGTTATTTTAGGCTGTGCCGATAAGTTATCTAAAGAAATGGAACTTAAGATGCCTAATATGGATACAACAGATACTACATATGTAGGTTATAATCCATATATGACTCATTATATTATAACTACTAATCTTTATTCTAGTATAAATAGTGGCATTCATACTGCCGTTGCATCATCACGTTCCTCAATCGCTGCAAGTCAATCATCAAGTGGTGGAGGCTTCGGTGGTGGTTCTATCGGAGGAGGAGGTTCTTTCGGTGGCGGAGGCGGTGGAGGCCGTTTCTAACCTTCAAGAAAGCATAAAATAATCTTAATAATTACATAAGTATTTTCTAAATAACAATAGTGAGTACAATTAGGAAAGATAATAAGCTCGCTATTTGTTATTTTTTTATGCATTAATTTTCCGTCTTTTAAAGGAGTATCAACATCTTTTTCTCCCCATAATATTAAAGTATTAGTCTTAATAGATGATAAGCAGTTGGTTAGGTCTAAATTAACAATATTTTTAAAAGTCTCTCGCATATTTTCGTTTAAAGCTTGATAATCACTACTTGAAAACTTATTAAAAAGATATGTTTTAAATTTATGTTTAAGTTTTTTAGGAAGATAATTGGCAATATTTTGTAGAGTTTTATATAATTTTAATCTAAACTTTTTCTTTAAAGTCATCTTTGGTTTAATACCAGCACTGTCTATTAGTATTAAGTTTTTAATAGAAATATTATATTTAGAAGATAGAAGTATGGCAATTCTTCCTCCAAAAGAGTGAGCGATGATGTTAGGATTAGTTATATTTAAGTCGTTAAAGAACTTAATAATCATTTCGCTGTAATCATACATATTAAGATTATGATTAGGAAATATAGTATCACCAAAACCAGGATAATCTATTATATAAACAGTATAGTCAATCATTAGGATATTAATCATTTCTAAAAATGTATTTCTAGTTTCTCCCCACCCAGGAAGTATTACAATAACTTCTTTAGAATCACCATATTTTTGATAAGATAATTTTATATCTTTATAGTCAATAGTCATACACAACACCTATTATAAGATATGTTAATAAAAAATATTTGTTTATTAATTTTAAGTTATTATTTAGATAACCTTTTTTCTTTTATTTTTCTATAAATATAACTAACTACTAATATTCCTAATAATATATAAATTGGTATTTTTAACTTTTTAACAAAATTATCTAAGATAATCCAGTTATTACCTAAAGCATATCCTACATAGACAAAAGCGAAAGTCCAAGGAATACTACCTAGAGTTGTATAAATAACAAACTTACTAAATGAAACTTTACTAACTCCCATAGGAAGTGATATAAGGGTTCTAATTATTGGAAAGTTTCTGCCAATAAATGCCGCCATTGGTCCATATTTATTAAACCATCTATCACATTTATCGACATCTTCTTCCTTCATAAAGAAAAACTTGCCATAAGTCTTTATAAACGGTCTTCCTCCAAAGTATCCAAAAGCATAGATTATAATCGCACAAAATACACTACCAAGTACCCCTATAAAAAGAGCCATAGAAAAAGAAAAAATTCCTCTACCTGCTAATATCCCTGCAGTTGCAAGAATTAACTCACTAGGAATAATTATAATAACCGCTTCTAACACCATACCAAGAAACATCCCAAAATATCCTAAATTAGTCATTAAAGAAGTAATATAAGAATCCATTTAATCACCTTTACTTAAATATATGTAAAAAATTAATTGTTTATCTCTTAAATATTAAGTATAATTTTAGTAAATAATAATACTGAGGTGTTAAGAGTGAAAGTTAAATCATTAAGAGTTATTATTATAGTAACTATATTTATTAGTGTAATAAGTATAATTAGTGTAGTCTTTATTTATAACGATATGAAGAAAAGAGAAGAAGCATCTTTAGAAGTTTCTAAAGCTAGGAAATCTTTAATTGAAAATGAAAATGTTTTAATAAAGATAAAATCTAATTATAATAATGTTGTTAAGACTACTAAAGATACTAAACTTTATATAAATAATAATGGCAAGTATAAAGATGTTGGTAAGATAAATAAAGATAATATATTGGAATTAGAATCTATTGATAATATAAGTTTAGATAATAAATATTTTAACTTATTAGATAGTGATTATTATGTATCCTATAAAGATGTAAAACCTACTGATGAATCTATTAATAAAAGATATCTTAACTATATAGAGTTTCCTATAGAAGTTACTACTAAAGAAAATGTTGTTTATTATGATGAGAATTCCAATGAAGTTTTTACTTTAAATATTCCTATAACTTCTAAAGTAGTAGTTAATTTAGATGATTATTATGGCATTTCATTATTATCAAGATTAGTCTATGTTAAAAAAGCAGATATTAGTAATACAGTAGAAGTAGATAATAATGAAGAAGTAGCAGAGTCTATTCCTGCTATACTTTATCATTTTATCTATTTAAATGGTGATAATAGTTGTAATGATATAATTTGTCATAGTGAAGAACAGATAGACTCTCATTTTAAGTTTTTAAGTGATAATGATGTTTTTACACTAAATACTAGTGAAGTATTAAGATTTATTAAGAATGAGATTAATCTTCCTAAAAAGTCTATCTTAATTACTATTGATGATGGGGCAAGAGCAGAGAACTTTATTCCTTTCTTAGAAAAATATGGTTTAAATGCAACTTTGTTTTTAGTTAGTTCCTGGTATCCTATTAGTAAGTTTCAATCACCTTATTTGGAAATAGCTAGTCATACTCATAATATGCATACAACTGGTGTTTGTCCTACTGGTCAAGGTGGTGGGATTAACTGTTTACCGGAAAGTGATATACTTAATGATTTAAAACTTAGTAGAGAAACATTAAATAATACTAAAGCCTTTTGTTTTCCTTTCTATGAATATAGTGACTATTCTATTAACTTAGTTAAAGAAGCAGGCTTTGAAATGGCTTTTATTGGCGGTTCAACTAAAATAAAAAAGGGTATAGACCCTTATAAAATACCAAGATATCCTATTTTAAGTAGTTTTGGTGTAGATTATATAAGTAATTTAGTGTTAGGTTAATATTTACGAAAATTTGTAACTAATTTATTACATATTTTTCTTGTTATGTAGAAATTAATATGATACTATATTTATAGGAACATTTAATAGTTGGGTGAGTCTCCTAGAAAGGAGATTGATATTATGAGTAGAAAAGATTTATTAATAGTCTCTTTAATCATAATTATCCTTTTACTTATAAAGTTATTATTTTTAACAATATAAATAAAAGTCACCTAACTCACAACTGTTAAATTAGGTGACTAACACAATTATAAATATAAAAATTGTTGGCTCACTCAACATGCGAATATTAAGTGTTCCTTATTTTTATTTTATGTAAATTTCTTTTACGTATTCATAGTATCATAAATATTAATTTTTGTCAAAATTTTAACTTATTGTGATAGTGTTTCCAAAGTGTGGAGATTTATGAAAGAAACCTTTACAAAATAAAAAAACGGTTAAAAACCTAAAAAAGC
>CALWAJ010000026.1 GCA_944373065.1 uncultured Bacilli bacterium | reverse complement strand
ACAATAATGAATTATTAATAATTATTGGTATTGTACTATTAATTAAATTGATTATTTATAAAATTATTATATAAAAGTAGGTGATATTTATGGAACTATTAGTACCAGCAGGAGATATAAATTCATTTTATGCAGGCCTAAATGCTGGAGCAGATGCTATATATTTATCAGGTAAAATGTTTGGCGCAAGGAGTTATGCTAAGAATTTTACAGATGATGAGTTAAAAACAGTCTTAAAACTAGGTAAAATCTATGGAGTTAAGATTTATGTAACGATGAATACTTTAGTAAAAGAACAAGAAGTCGAAGACTTTCTTAAAGAAGTAGAGTTTTTGTATAGTCTAGGGGTAGATGCAATCCTTATGCAAGACTTTGGTATGATATCTTTATGTCTAGAAAAGTATCCTAATCTTGTTATTCACGCTTCAACTCAAGTTAATAGTAGTAGTTATGAAACTATTAAACTTTTATATGAAATGGGAGTAAAACGAGTAGTACTTCCAAGAGAGATGAGTATAGATGAGATTAAGAAAATAGATATACCTATAGAAATTGAAGTCTTTATTCATGGAGCCTTATGTGTAAGTTATTCTGGTAACTGTCTTTTTAGTTCGATGTTAGGAGGAAGAAGTGGTAATAGAGGCGAATGTGTTGGTAGTTGTAGGCTTCCTTATAAATTATATAAAGATAAAACTTTAATAGATGAGGGCTATCTTTTATCTATGAAAGAGTTAAATACTTCAGTTGATATTAAGAAACTACCTCATAATGTTACTAGTCTTAAAATAGAAGGAAGAATGAAAAGCCCAAGCTATGTAGGTTTTATTACTAAGTATTACCGCAAAATACTTAATGGTGAAGAACTTTCTACTAAAGATTTAGAAGACTTAAAGAGTATGTTTTATAGAGGTTTTACTAAAGGACATTTATTTAATGATGAATATTTAATTAATAAAAAAAGTCCTAATCATTTAGGAAGTCATTTAGGTAAAGTTATAGATGTCAATGATGAGAGAATTAGAATAGAACTTGATAAGCCTTTATTACAAGGTGATGGAATTAGATTTAAAGAATCTAATAAGGGAATGATAGTTAACTATCTCTATGACTTAAAAGATAATCTAATTAATAAAGGTAACTTTAAACAAATAATTGAAGTTGATAATAAAGTTAAGTTAACTAGTCTAGATGAAGTTAGAAAAACTACTGATAAAAGTCTTGAAATAACAGACTTTACTATTACAAGAAAAGTACCTATTAATATAGATGTAAAAGCCAAAGTAGGGGAAGAGTTTGTTTTAACTTTTAACGATTTAAAACATACAGTTACTTATACTGGTAATGTAGTAGAGAAATCTATTAATAATCCTATATCTAAAGATAGATTAATTAGTCAGTTAGAAAAACTAGGTAATACACCATTTATTACTAAACATATAAATGTAGATATGGATGAAGATATCTTTATTAGAATAGGTGATTTAAATGTAGCAAGAAGAACTTTATCAGAAAGATTAATAGGAGAACGTCTTAATGATTATAAAGAGCCTATTATTAAAGAAGTAACTTTTGATAAAATAAATACTAAAGAGATAATAGACTTAGATAGTTATGAAAAAATAGAAAGGAATCCATTTTATCTAAAAGATGTCTTAAAAGATAAAAGTATTGTTAGTAATTTATTTAGACCAACAACTAATGTAACCAGCTCATACCATCTTAACGTCTTTAACTCATATACTGCCTATTATCTATATAAGTTAGGGTATAAAGCAGTTACTTTATCAGTAGAACTAAATAGTTCAGAATTAAAAGATTTAATAGAATCTATTAGAAAAAGGTTTGGTAATATTCCATTAATAGTTAAAACTAAAGGTTATGTAGAAGTAATGCTTATTAAAGGTAACATTCTAAATCTAGATAAAGATACTCCTTATACTTTAGTTAATGTTAAAAATGATAAGTTTAAGACTTACTTTGATGGAAGGTGTACTCATATTAATTCTAGTTATAGTCTTAATTTAGATGAAAAAGAGTTTAATTATGATAATGTTTATTTTTCTAAAAGTTAAAATAGTTTTAAATAGTTATATACAATATAATTGGTGGTGATTTTATGATATATATAACTGGCGATAAACATGGCGATTTTAGAGAAATATTATATTTTTGTTATGAAAATAAAACAACACTAAATGATATTATGATTATTTTAGGTGATGCCGGAATAAACTATTATGCAGATGAAAGGGATTATATATTAAAAAATAGTTTATTACAATATCCGATAACATTTTTTTGCATACATGGGAATCATGAAGAAAGACCAGAAAATATCGAATCATACAAGACTAAAAAGTTTCATGGTAGAATAGTTTACTACGAAGAAGAATATCCTAACATTTTATTTGCTAAAGATAGTGAAATATATAATTTCAATAATCATAGTGTTCTTGTAATTGGTGGAGCTTATAGTATAGATAAGTATTTTAGATTAGAAAGAGGCTATAACTGGTATGCAAGTGAACAGCCTGATGAAAAAATTAAAAAAATGGTAATATCTAAGATTAATAGTATGGATAATAAAATAGACATTATATTATCACATACATGTCCTTATAAATATCTTCCAAGAGAAATGTTCTTAGAAGGAATTAATCAGTCAACAGTTGATAATTCTACTGAGTACTTTCTAGATGATGTAGAAAAAATGAAGAATTATAAAATATGGTATTGTGGACATTATCATACTGATAAAATAGTAGATAAAATAGTATTTATGTTTCATAAAATTAAAGAATTTATATAATAAAATTTACTTTTTCTAATAAGAAAAAACAAAATACTTCGAATTATTAAGAAGTAAAGGTATAACAACTTTAGCTTCACGACTTAAAAAATTATCAGATAAATAAAAAGAATGGTGCAACTGCAAGTGAAAGAGTTTTAAAATTAGGTAATAGGAAAGTATAATATAAGTACTATTACTTTTTTTTGTTTTTAATCTATGCTATAATAAGCTAGTAAGAAAAGGAGGAACTATGGATAAGTTAAGTAGAGAAGAAGTACTACATGTTGCTCATCTAGCTCGTATTTCTTTAACAGAAGAAGAAATAGAGAAGTTTAGAGTGCAACTTAAAGTACTAATGGATGATATAGATAAGATAAAAGAGGTTAAAGACTATGATGATGAAATGATGTTTACCCCAATAGAAGAGAATGCTAGATTAAGAGAAGATGTTGTAGGAGATATGTTAACTGCCAAAGAGGCAATAAGTAATGCTCCTAAAAAGAATGGAAGTTTTATAGAAGTGCCGGTGATGATTAATGAGTAAATATTTAGATTTAAGTATTAAAGAAATACATGAATTATTAGTAGATAAAAAAATAACTCCTCTTGATTTAGTAGATGAAGCTTTAGAAAGAATAGAAGAAAATAAAGATTTAAATGCCTTTATTACCATTAATGATAAAGTAAGGGAAGAAGCAAGTGCCTTAGGTGAAGTAGAGCCTGATAATATCTTCTTTGGTATCCCTATAGCTGTCAAAGATAATATTGTTACTAAAGATTTAAAAACAACCTGTGCTTCCCACATCCTAGATAACTTTATACCTATATATGATGCAACTATTGTTGAAAAACTTAAAGAAAATAAACTACTTATTATTGGTAAAGCTAATATGGATGAATTTGCTATGGGTTCTACGAGTGAAACTAGTTACTTTGGCACACCACTAAACCCTCATGATAAAAAAAGAACAGCAGGAGGAAGCTCTGGAGGTAGTGCTACTGCTATTTCAGGAGGTCTTGTTCCTCTAGCGCTTGGTAGTGATACAGGTGGAAGTATTAGACAACCTGCTAGTTACACAGGAATAGTAGGAATGAAACCAACTTATGGTAGAATATCTCGTTATGGTCTAGTTGCCTTCGCTTCAAGTCTTGACCAAATTGGACCAATGACTAGAACAGTTTATGAAAATGCTGCTTTACTAAATATCTTAGTTGGTGAAGATGATAAAGACCTTACTAGTGTAAAAAAAGAGAAAGAAGACTTTACAAGACTAATTGGTAAAGATATTAAAGGTATGAAGATAGCCTTACCTAAATACTTTGTTAGTGATATTGTTGATGAAGAGATTAGTAAGAGAATAAAAGAAGTTATTTCTTTCTTGAAAGAAAACGGAGCCACTGTTGATATAGTTGATATGAAATATTTAGATACAGCTGTTAACCTTTATCAGATAATCGCTATGGCCGAAGCTAGTAGTAACTTAGCGCGTTTTGATGGCATTCGTTATGGATATAGAGCAACATCTTTTAATAATGTAGATTCAATGTATGAAAAAACTAGAGGAGAAGGCTTTGGTGATGAAGTTAAAAGAAGAATTATGGTAGGTTCTTATATCTTAAGTGGAGAAAATGCTAAAACTTATTATGATAAAGCCTTAATGGTACGCGATGATATTACTAAAGAGTTTAATCGTATCTTTAAAGATTATGACTTAATTATAGGTCCAACTACTACTAGAGTCGCTCCATTATTAGGAACTAGCAAAGATGACCCTCATAAAGCCTTTATGGATGATGTCTTAGTAATACCTGTTAATATGGCAGGACTTCCTGGATTATCTGTTCCTGTAGGAAAATCTAGTGAAAACTTACCTATAGGCTTACATATAATAGGTAAAGCTTTTGATGAAGCGACTATCTATCGCCTTGCCAGTTTTATAGAGGAGGTGTTTTAAATGAGCGAATTTATCCCTACTATTGGTCTTGAAGTCCATGTTGAAATAAAAAGTAAAAGTAAACTATTTTCAAGTAGTGCTAATTCTTATGGTATGGCTACCAATACATCTGTTAATGTCGTTGACTTAGGCTATCCTGGAACTTTACCTACTGTAAATAAAGAAATAATAAGACAAGGAATTAGAGCCTGTAAAGTCTTAAACTGTAATATTACTCGTAAAATGCACTTTGACCGTAAAAACTACTTTTATCCAGACAATCCTAAAAATTATCAAATAACTCAAAATAGAACTCCTATTGGTACTGATGGCTATGTTGAAATAGAAGTTGATGGTATTAAGAAAAAAATAGGTATCTCAGATATTCATATCGAAGAAGACACCTGTAAGAGTGCCCATCGTGGTAGTGTAAGTCTTCTAGACTTTAATAGAGCAGGGGTTCCTTTAATAGAAATTGTAACTGAGCCATGTATTAGTAATGGTAAAGAAGCCATGGCTTACCTTACTAAATTAAAAGAACTATTATTTTATGCTAATATTAGTGACTGCAAAATGGAAGAAGGAAGCATGAGATGTGATGCTAATGTTTCTATCAGTAAAGATGAAAATATGGGTACAAGAACAGAAACTAAAAATATCAGCTCTATTCATAATGTAGGACTTGCCATAGAAAAAGAAATAGCAAGACAAGAAGAAGTACTTAATAATAATGGAATAATTAAAGAAGAAACAAGAAGATTTGATGACAAACTAGGAGAGACTATTCTAATGCGTGTTAAAGAGACTGGAAATGATTATCGTTACTTTATTGAACCTGATATTCCTTATCTTGTAATTACAGATGAATTTATTAACGATTCTTTGAAAACTTTACCATTACTTCCAGATGAATTAAGAGAAAAGTATAGTAAAATAGGACTTAGTTCTCTACAAATAGAAAAACTAATCAATAATAGACCATTAAACGATTATTTCTTGGGCCTATTAGAATTTAAAACTAACTATGTAACAGCCGTTAACCTATTACTTTCAGATGTCTCTTCATACTTAAATAAACATAATAAAGTAATAACTGATACTCATCTTTCATATGAAAAATTAGTTAGTGTTATAGATAATCTTGAAAGCGGAGCTTTATCTAATAAAAATGTTAAAGACTTAATAGATTCCCTAATGGAAAATGATTTGACTATTGAAGAGTTAAAGAAAGAATTTAAAATAGAGAATATTACTGATGATAGATTCATTGAAGACATAATTACTAAAGTAATAGAAAATAATACAGAAAGTGTAAATGATTATAAAAACGGTCATGATAGAGCTTTAAAATACTTAATGGGGCAAGTTATGAAAGAAACTAAAGGTACAGTTAATCCTAAAAAAGCTAGTGATATGTTAAAAGAAGCTTTAAATAAATAATTGATATACTTTAAATAATATTATATAATAATTATACTAGGAAGTGATAAAGATGAAGAAATTTATTAAAAATAATAAGCTTACAGTAATTACTTTTATTATTTGTGTAATCTTTGTAATTATTGTCTTTGCTGTTAAACTTACATTTTTCCCTGATGAAGCGAAAGCAATATATGGGGATAGACTTGAAGGTATAGAAAAAGTAGAAATAACTTCTAAAGAACAAGATAAGATTATTTCTAAATTAGAAGAGAAAGCAGAAGTAAAAAAAGCTGAGGTTGATATAAAAGGACGTATTTTAAATGTCATTATTACAGTTAATGATGATGTAGAATTAGATGTTGCTAAAGCCTTAACTGGAACAATAACAGATACTTTAGAAAAAGACCAAACAAGTTATTATGATATTCAAGTATTTGTAAAGAAAGATAATGATGATGCAAGATATCCAATTATTGGTTATAAACACCAAGATAAAGATGCTTTTACTTGGAGTAAAGATAGATAGGAGTAAAAAATGAAAAAGAAAACTTTAATAATAATTCCTATTGTAGTTGTTTTATTAGTATTTATTGGTGTCTATATTTACTATAATAAAGAAGATGCTAAAACATCTTTAACTGTTACAGAAAAGAAATGGGTGGAATCTAACGATACAACTATGGTCGATATCAATGTTATTAATGACTATCCTCTTTATGGTTTAAATGGAGAAGGTGTCTTCTTTAGTTTCTTAGATGATTTTGAAAAAAATGTAGGACTAGAATTCAATAAAATAGCTTATTCTAAAAATGATGCTGTAAAAAAAGATAAGACATATAGTTTTAGGGTTCTGAACAATGAAGATAAACTTAATAATAATGACTTATTAATCGCTACTGATGGTTATATTGCTATTGGTAAGAAACATATGAGAATAAATAAAATATCTGACTTTTCTAATACTACTTTTGGAGTTTTTGAAAATGATGTTGCCGAAATAAGTTATTATCTAAAACAAGGAACAGGACTTGCCTTTAAATCATATAAAACAATAGATGAACTATTTAATGCCTTAGATAGTGATGAAGTAGGTATGATTATTATTCCTAATATAATGTATTTAAATAAGACTATAGAAAATAATACTTACTATATAAATTATTATTTTACTGAAATGAATAAAAAAATAGTATTGACTCTAGGTAGTGACAATACAAGATTAAATAATATAATAAGAAAATACTTTAATAAATGGAAAAATGATAACTATGTAGATGAATACAATAATGCTTATTTTAACTACTATATTACAGAAAATAATGTAAGTTCTGCTGATTCTACCGATTTAGTTAAGAAAAACTATGTCTATGGCTATGTTGAAAATTATCCATATGAAGTAGAAATAGATGGTAAAGTCTCAGGTATAGCAGGTGAATATTTAAATAGAATGAGTAGGCTTACTAACATAAGTTTTACTTATAAAAGATATGGAAGTGTTGCAGCCTTAAGAAAGGCAATAGAAAAAGGTGATATAGATATATATTTTGACTACTATAATCTAGCTGATGTTAACGATGATTATAAAGATACTATTTCTACTTTTATTGAGAAATATGTAATATTAGGTAAAAGAGCAGATAATCATGTTGTAAACTCTTTTGAAAGTCTAAAAGATGAATCTATCGCTATGTTAGATAATACGTCATTATATAATTATTTTGAAAATAATAGTAGAAGTGATATTACCACTTATAAAAATAACGATGAATTAGTAAAGAATGCTAATGATAAAATGTTAGTAGTTGATAAAGAAGTATATAATTTATATAAGAATAGTACTTTTAAAGACTATGATGTTCTCTATGAAGATACTATGATGAATGATTATAAATTTATGGTTAAAAATAATAATAGTACTTTCTATAATCTATTTAACTATATAATTACAACTAATTCATACTATAATTATCGAAATAGTGGTTTAGCAGATATTAGTAGGTCAATAGTAGAACGTAGTAGTTTTATGGGCTTATTCTTAATTATACTTTTAATAGTTTCTATTCCTTTAATCGCTTTAGCAATACTATATATCTACTTTAAACATAAACATAAAATTAAGAAAGTTAAAAAAGAAGACCGTCATAAATATACAGACCTTCTAACTTCCCTAAAAAATAGAAACTATCTAAACAAAAAAGCTCCAGAATGGGAACAAAGTCATGTTTATCCTCAAGCTATTGTTATGATAGACCTTAATAATGTCAAATATGTAAATGATAATTATGGGCATGAAGAAGGAGATAAATTAATAATTAATGCTGCATCAACCTTAGTTAATACTCAACTAGAAAACAGTGAGATAATTAGAACTGATGGTAATGAATTTTTAGTTTATCTAGTAGGTTATAGTGAAAGACAAGTAGATACTTATGCTAAAAAGATAGAAAAGGAAATGAAAAACTTACCACATGACTTTGGTGCAAGTGTAGGTTATAGTATGATAGAAGACGACATAAAAACATTGGATGATGCCATCAATGAAGCAACATTAGAAATGATGACAAAGAAGCAAGGATTAAAGTAGGGGATAATAATGAAAAAAAGTAAGAAAATGCGAATATTTTTAAGAAAAGTTATTTCAATAATTAGGCTACCTGAAATGCGAATATTACCAGGTCAACTTGCTTTTTTTCTTGTTATTTCTATCATCCCATTAATAACTTTAGTAGGTGCGATAGGTAGTGGTTTTGGCCTACCAGCAACCTCTATTAAAGAAATACTAGATAGTGTTGTACCCCATGATATAATCAATTACTTAATACCTGCCAATACTAATGGAATATTAAATTTTAATATGATAATTTTCTTTGGTGCTGCCTTTATCCTAGCTAGTAATGGAACTTATTCAATAATTAATACTTCTAATGAAATATATAAAGTAGAAGATAATGGTGAGATAAAGAAAAGATTGAAAGCTGTTCTTATGACTGTTATTTTAGTAATTCTATTTCTTTTCTTAATATTAGTTCCTGCTTTTGGTGATGTTTTAATTAGATTAATTTCTACTTCAGTACATAATGAAAGTTTGAATAGTATTATAGAAGGTATATATCATATCATAAAGTATCCTATATCATTATTTATTATCTATTATAATTTAAAACTTTTATATACCATCGCCCCATCTACAAAAATAAGTAGTAAAAGTACTATTCCCGGAGCATTATTTACAACTATTATGTGGTTATTGAGTTCAAAAATATATGCTTTCTATGTAGATTTCTTTTCAAACTACGATGTATTTTACGGAGCGATGTCTAACATCTTAGTATTATTAATTTGGGTCTATATTCTAGCCTATATATTTACTCTTGGTATGTGCTTTAATGCAACTGGTGTAATTCAAGAAACACTTAGGCTTAAAAAGAGTGATATAGATGAAGCTTTAAAGAAAGAAAAATAAGTTGTATTTTCTTTCTTTTTCTGTTATAATAGGGAACGCTTAAAGAAAGGACTAGTGTTATGAGAGTAATAGAGACAATTGATAATATAGATATTATTTTAAAAGATGAAAAAAATGTAGAATTTATTGGTGATAAAGCCTTAGTAAAATTAGTAGGAATTGCAAGGAGTGGTCATCATTTTAATAAAGAACAAGATAGGAAATTAAATAGTAGGGAGTTTAAAGACTTATTGTGTTCTATAACTAAAGATGAAAATCTTATTTATACCTTAATGAATAGATATCAAAATGTTGTTCTTAATACTGATATTTATGCTTTAATTAATAGAGATTATAAAGAGTATGACTTAGTAGCAAAGAGTGATGTTTACTTAGATGAATATCTAAAAGATAAATTTAGAGTAAAGCGTGCTTTTTGTACTAAAAGTATAGAAAGAATTGGAGAAAATGATTTTATAATTAAAGATGATACAGGTACTTTTCATATTAAATTAGATGGCAATAAGATAACAGGTTGCAAAATTATCGGTGAAGACTTCAAGAAAACTAATTTACCAAATGTTTTACACGATAATCATAAACTTTATAATTTAGATACTATGAAAGTATCGAGGTATTACGATTATATTGGTGAGTTTAAAGAGTATTTACGTAAGGATGGAAGTGTATATAATGCTGCTCATGCTATTAAATATGTGACAGTTAGCGAAAATGTAGATAGTATAGAAAGAACAAAAACAAGTACTTTAGATTGTTTTATTAATGAGGAAGGTAAAATTATTTCTCATGTTTATTCAAGTTTTCATAATGATTTATTAATAGGTGGTGACGCCTATTTTGAAGAAATGATAGAAGCGGTAACTACGCAATCAAGAGAATCATTAAAAGAAAATGAAGAAGATAAATTAGTTAAAAAGATGTGTATGAAAAGAAAATAATATTTTATTAAATATGAAAGGAAAAATATGGAATTAATTCAAATTGTTGATAAAAAAGGAAATTTTACAGGTCAAGTAATGGATAAAGAAGAAGCTCATGATAAAAATTTATTACATAATGAAGTAGGAATATTTATTATTAATGATAAAAGAGAAGTTTTATTACAAAAAAGAAGTGCTAATAAAAGATTTTCTCCTAATAAATGGGGATTATGTGCCGGTCATGTTGATGCTTATGAAAGTTTAGAAACAGCAGCTTTAAGAGAAATTAAAGAAGAGGTAGGACTTGATTTATCTCCTAAAGAATTAATTCCTTATGGAGAAAGGGAAATTAATATCAGTGATAGTAATTCACATATAACATACTTTTATTATGTTATATGTAATAAAAAAGCAGAAGAGTTCGTTATTCAAGAAGAAGAATTATCAGAAGTTAAATGGTTTAATATCGATGAGATTATAATTATGATTAAAGATGGAAAAACTTCTTTTAAAGAAAATAGAATATCATTACTAAACGGTTTAAAAAATATATAGTAAAAGAAAAATTAATAACGAGAGGGGAAAGGTTAAAAATGAAAAATAATATAGAGCTAGTTGAAAAAATAAAAACTGGTGATAAAAGATTAGAAGATTTTCTAAAAAACAATCTATTAAAAAGTTTAGAAGGAATAAATATTAACGATAAAGAAATGCTAATAGATAAAGTTTTTAAAGAAGGTTTAGAAACTTACAATTCAAAAGTAGCAGTTCCATTCAAATTCTATCTATCAAATTTATTACGTAAAGAAATAAATTCGACTCAAAATTGTCTATTTTCTCTAGAAGAGCAAAAAATTATAAATTTATACTTAACAAAAATAGATAATAGATATTTATCAAATACAGAAATATCTATGAATTTAAATATAAATCTTAATAAAGTAAATGAAACAATTGATAAATTTAATAATATTATTTTAAATAAAGATAATAACTTAAATATAGAAAATATATTTCCATACTGCTTTCAAAAAATTAATCATAGAAAAGAGTATTTTAATACAAACAATATAATTACTTTTCAACAAATCAAATTAATAGGATACTATATTGGAAAAGTTACAGGCTCTTCTTTAACAATAGATGAGTTAAAAGATATTTATAAAAAAGATACTTCTACTATTCTTAAAGAATTAACAACAGCCTTTAACCTTTTAAGAAATAATAATAATTTAAAAACATTTTTTAAAAACTATCCTAATACTGAAAAAGAATTAGTATTAAAAGCTAATGAGATGAATATTCAACTTTTTAACATAAAAATAAAACATAGTGGCAATGACTTTGTTTTATCATCAAATGAAGAAAAAGTATTGAATGAATTATATAAAACTAAAGATGAGAATTTG
Organism: uncultured Bacilli bacterium; assembly: GCA_944373065.1. Lineage (GTDB taxonomy): Bacteria > Bacillota_I > Bacilli_A > RF39 > UBA660 > Onthousia. The sequence goes on along the minus strand of CALWAJ010000026.1, from coordinate 3,102 downwards.
TCTGATGAAGAAATGGCCTGTAGGTTAAACTTTTCTCTTACTCATTATCGAGGAGAAAGAACAAAACTATTTAATAAATTAAGAAAAAATAAAAAATTACAACAATTAATTTATAAAAAATATCCTGGTTTAAATATTTTGGGCAATGATACTAAATTATCAGAAGAACAGATTAAATTAGTCAAAAGCATTAAAGAATTTGAAGAAACACCAGAAAACTATGAGAAAATAATAGAAGATGGTGGCTACCAAAATCTACATACTTTTATTATCGAAATAAATAATTTTTATAGTTTTTTAAGAAAAAATACCAATCTAATGAAAGATGTAATATCTATTTATAAAGACTTTGATTTAGATAAAAGAAATTTAACTAGTTTAGAAGCAGAAATGTTGGAAATAATTATAGAAGCTGATAAACAAAACATTTCTTTAGAAGATGCTGCCAAACAATTAAATTATTATGATGAACAAAAGGATTATAATAATATGCAAAAGAATATTATTCATAATATTAAAAAGAATAGAAAATTAGCTAGTCAAATTTCTAGAATATATAAAGATTTAATGAGTTCTGCAGATGAAATTCTTAATAGTAGAGAAAAGAAAATGTTATCATTATTAAATGAACATAAGGATAATCCTTTAGAAGATAAAGAGGTAGCCGAATTATTAGAATATAAAACTACTGAATCTTATGGTGTTGCCAAAGCTAAGTTAATTAATAAAATAAAAGCAAATCCTAAATTATTAACTAAAGTTAGAGAAATATATCCTGAATTTGATGTAAATGATGTATATAACTTGCCTAATAATGAAAAAATAATATTAGAAAATCTTAATAATGATTATTATATTACTAAAACAGATGAAGAAATAGCTAAAGAGTTGGGATATAATAAAAAAGTTTATTTAAAAGCTAAACAAGTTTTAATTAATAAAATTAAGAATAATAAAGAATTATTAAAAAATATTAAAAAGAAATACCCTAGTTTTTCTCTTGAACAAAAATGTAGGGTAACATTTAAAGTAGTAGATAAATTAACTGATAAAGAAAAAAGAATTTTGCAACTATTAAATGATTATAAAAATAAACATATTACTAATAAACAAGCTGCTATTATCTTAGGATATAAAAATGATTCTACATATTATGCAGCTAAAAGAATTTTATTAAGAAAATTAGAAACTAATATGTCATTGCTAGAAGAAGCTAAAACAATATACCCTGAAGTTACAGAACAATTAAAAGTTAATCCTATAAATAATTTAGTTATAGTTAAAGAAGAAATTACGGTTCTAAGAAAAAATTATAAACTTAATAAAGATAAAAATAATCTATTAAAACAAGCTTTAAAAAGTCTAGAGATTGATTTTTATGAATGCTTAGAAGATTATACTTTTGAAGATAAAGTTTTATTAGCACTAATACTAAGATATTATAAAGGTATTAAATTTTCTTATGAAGCTATAAGTTCTATTTTAAATATTAATCAAGAATATATTGAAAATTTAATAAATTCTTTCTTAGATGCTATTAAAACTGAAGATAAAGAAAAGAAACTTAAGAAAATTATAAAATCTTAAGTCTCTTAATTACTTTCATAATCTAAATATCTTGTATAATATTCATCAAAGGTTAGGTTACTAGCCTTTATTTTTTTTGCAAGTTCTGCCCCTACATAACGATAATGCCAAGCTTCAAAACTATAAGTAGTAATATTTTCTTTATCTTTAGGATATCTTAAAATAAAACCATAATTACTAGCATTTTCTTTCATCCAATTATACTCATCAGTATTTTCAAAGTTATTAAAATCATCATATGCTTTTGTTACATCAACAACAAGTCCTGTTTGATGCTCAGAATAACCTGGTCTAGCAGAGTATGTATCAGCATTTTCTACACCATCATTCTTAACATAATTATTATATAGATTCTCTTGATATGTATAAGACCTATAGGCTGAGATTACTCTAATATTCATACCATCACTTTTAGCATCCCCTATTAATCTTTCGATATTATCTTTCGCTTCCTTAACTAAATAAATACCACTTTTAGCATAACTATTGTCAAGTAATTCAAGATTATTAGGAATATAACTACTATCTAAGTAATTAAACTTATTAACAAGTAAATAGTTAGTATTTAAATTAGTAGAAGGAATAGTATCAGTATAAGGATTTTTATCTAAATTCAAATTAACTCTTGTAACAATATCTTCTATACTTAAATCAGAATTATTAGATTGATAAGCTTTATATCTATCTAGATTTTCTTCCTTATAATAAGATAACTTACTAAATTCATTATCTTCTTTTTCTTTAACTTTTTCTGTAGTCTCCTTCTTTTTAACATTATCAATATCTTTATTTTTACTGTTTGTATTAAATAAGAAAATCATAAGGATAATAAAAATAATAACAACAATACTGCTTAAAATAATAATAATTTTTTTCATACATAAACACCTTACTTAATTTTATTACATTTAACTTTTATTAATACCATAATATCATATCTATAATAATTTTTATATACTTAGATAATCATATTTAACTAATATTAGCATAGCTTTTATTAGGAGTTGATTTAATGAAAAAGATAATTCTATTACTTATGTTATCTATTCTTTTGATACCATGTTATGTAAAAGCTGAAGAGATAAATAATAATACAGAAGCCCAAGAAGAAAATATTACTGAAAATAGAGAATCTACAAATATAGAAGATAATACTACAGCTACAAATGATAAAGAGAATAATACTTTAAATGAGGAGACTACTACTGAAAATATTACTGATACTGAAGGAAATACAAATAGTGATAATAATACTGACACATCTCTTATTCCTAATGCTACTGCTGGTGTTTTAATGGATATGGCTACTGGAGAAATAATCTTTGAGAAAAATAAAGATGAACAAGTAGCAGTTGCATCTATGACTAAAATGGTCGCTCAGATTATTATATTGGAGCAAATAGAAGCTGGCAAAATTAAATGGAATGATATAGTTACTGCTAGTGCTAATGCATCAGGTATGGGAGGAAGTCAAATTTATTTAACAACAGGAGAAGAAATGACTGTTGAAGATAT
>CALWAJ010000025.1 GCA_944373065.1 uncultured Bacilli bacterium | reverse complement strand
TCATAATCCCTTAAATTACCTAAAAAGCCATCAATACTTGTATCATTTAGCCACTCTTCCATATAACTTCCTGCAAAGTCTGTACTACCACTGGAATAGGTAATTGCACTTATATTCCATTGAGTTACTAACTTAGTAGTCTTTGCTTCATTATTTACACTCACCGCTCTCCATAATTTTCCACTATACCAGATATAGTTATTTGGGTCTTCTCCTATTATAAATGTATCTATTCCATCATCAAATGTACTTCCATTATCTCCTACGTTTGCTAGTACTACCTCACTTACTGGACCTGTTATAACTGGCATCTTATCTCCATCTTTACCATAGATATTTATTTGTACACTAAATTGTAATCCTCCTCCATCATCTTGAGGATTATAACTTTCATCTACATACATTCTAAGTCTATATTTATTACTTTCACTACTATTCATACTACTTGTATATAAACTCATCTCTCCTGCTGGCCTTCCTGTATAATCGTTAGATGTATTCTCTTCATTATATACTTCTGGACTCATTAACTCTTCTTCTGTGCCATCATCTTCTATTCTTGTCAAATATAACTTAATATATTTACCATCAATTGTTCCTTCTCCTACTTCTTTAGCACTTATTTCATAGTTAATATTTACATCGCCTACTATTTTACTACTTACCGTAAAATCAAAATACTCTCCGGGATTTAATCTTTTCTTTCCTGTCTCATCAGTTGTAGGTAAGGCTCCGTTTAAGGAAATAGTATTACTACTTTCAGTATAACTCATCGTAATAGAACCTGTTGTTATACTATTTTCTCTTTGTCCTACTCCAGTAAACCTAAAAGCTGCGTATGATACTCCTATTAAAACTATTACTAATAATAACATTAATCCTATTATAATTATCTCTTTTCTTGCCTTCACCATATTCATTCTCCTCACTACTTATTCTTATCTATATCCCGTATTCTTATACTTTAAACATATATTTAAATATAAATATATTTGACATTATCTTAAACTATTCTTATATTCAAACCTATTATAACATATTTCCGTCTATTTCCCCAATAAATTTTAAAACCATACCAAAAAATGGAAAAATTAAATTGGTGAAGAGAAATGATTATTAAAAACTTAAGATATTCAAGAGAAAATTTGGGCCTTAAACAAAAAGATTTAACAACTCTATTTAACGTTACTTACTCTACAATATCAGGATGGGAAACAGGTAAAGACACTATCCCCCTTAGACAATTAATAAAGTATGCTAATGAATATAATTATAGTCTAGACTACCTATTTGGTCTTACAACAGAAAATGAGTCTTATTTACCCCTAGAAATAAATTTAAACACTATATCTAATAATTTAAAAGATATAAGAAAGAAAAATAAAAAGACTCAAGAACAAATCGCTAAAATCTTAAATACAAGTTCAGGAGGCTATGCACATTATGAAAACTCTAGATACTTAATACCCACTAGTTTTATCTACAACCTTGCTCTATTCTATAAAGACTTCTCTATTGATAAAGTCTTAGGTAGAAAAAAGATATGTAACTGACACCTACATATCTTTTATTCACTAACAACACTAATAGCAGTCTGTAACATTGTATCATTTTCATAAGTTAATGTTTCACCTTCTTGTAATACAGTCTCAACTCTATCAGTAGGTACAACTCCCTTATCATTAACCCAATTACCTTTAGGCGTTAACCATTTTTGGACTGTATATTTAAAGGTATCTCCATTACTTAAATCACTTGCAGATTGTACTGTACCTTTTCCATAAGAATTAATTCCAACTACATGAGAACCATAACTTTCTTTAAAAGCACTAGCAAGTATCTCTGATGCACTTGCACTTTCATCATTAATAATTACACTTACAGGATAATCTCTATCTATAGACTTTTTAGTACCATAAACCTTCTCTGTCTCATCTTTAGTCTGTAATTGATATAATACCTGTTTCTTATTTAAAAATAAACACAAGATATTCTTAACTTCGGATAAATAACCACCAGGATTATCTCTAACATCAATAACTAATCCCTCTATATTTTTATTTTCTAATTTCTTTAAAGCATTATTAAATTGTTTATAGACCTTACTAGAAAACATATCTATTTTAATATAACCTATCTTCTTACCATTATTTTCATATATTTCACTACTAACTACTGGAATTTCTATTGTTCCTTTAGAAAGTTCAAAACTAAGTTCTTCTCCATCACGAGTAACTGTTATTTTAGCTTTATTTTTACTATCACTACCAGATATCATAGAAACAACTTCTTTTAAAGTTTTACCATTAATATCAATATCATTTACTTTAGTAATTACATCCCTCACTTTAACTCCTTTTTTAGAAGCAGAAGAGTTATCAAATACTTTAGATACACTAACTACTCCATTATTTAACATAACTTCAATACCGATTCCTTCATAACTACCTGCTAATTCTTGATTAAAGTCATCACTAGCTTCTCCACTAAAATAAGTAGCATAAGGATCATCTAAGTAGTTTATCATTCCTTGAATCCCCGCATCAATAAGTTCTTCTTTATTAACATCATCATAATAATTATTAACTATATTATCATAAGTAGTAACTAATTCTTCTAGTTCTTTTTCATCGCTACCACTTTTATCAAATACAATAAAATTAACTATATTTCCTAAAAGAAAACCAAACATAATCGCTATCACCATAATAATGATAACTTCAGAAATACTAAAACCACTTCGTCTTTCTACTATTATTTCTCTAACGTTTTCTTCTTCATCATCTATAATTTCTTCTTTTTCTTTATTTCTTTTAAACACATATATCACCCCTACTCTTAAAGTTTATCACAAAAAAAAGAATATCTAAAGAAAAAATAGACTAAATAAGTCTATCTTTACACTAGCTATTCAAAATATTAATTATTTCACTATTAGCAGTAATAACATCAGTTACTTTATTATTAGTAAATTCAAGCAATGTATTAGCTTTCACTCTTAAACTACTAGCATTAGTAGTAACAACATTACCATCTGTAACATATGCTTTATTCATTCCATTAGACAAATCAACACTATAAAGTTTTACTTCTTTATCATTCATCTGATAAGAACTAATTAATGAACTAATAGATGAATATTCATCAGTAGAATCATAATATATAACATAATATTTATCTTCACTTTGATTAAAAGATTCTCCTGCCAATATCTCTTCGTATTGTATTGCATTCTCTGTTACTTTATCACTTTCATCACTATCTTTATTAAGAATAACTTCAGTCAAGAAATAAATACCTACTAATACTATTAAAATAACTACTGATATAATAATAACTCTTTTAATTTCTACTGGTATTTCATCTTTATCTTTAAGAATATCTTTTCTCATCATAATCACTGCCTTTCATGTAATAAATCATCAATTTGTTGCAATCTAATAATACCATAGAAAAAGAAAAAAATAAACACTTTCGTGCTTATTTCATTGTAGGTAAAACATTTATAGAATTAGCTATTTCAATAAGTTCATCCTGACTCATAACATCACTAACTAAATAATAATTAATACCACCACTTGTAAAACTAATAGAATTATCTGATAGGACTCCATAACTATCCATAAACATAACCGGTTCTCCCATTGTAGGTATAACAGTAAATTCATCCATCGCTTTAACAGTCTCTTCTACTAAAAGGAAAGGTTTATCTCCAGAAAAAGTTAAAATAACTCTTTCACCATCTGTCATATTAACTTTCTCTTCATTAGTAAGTTTTGTCCCTTCTGGTAATACCATAGGATAAACAACATCATCGATTGCCGATGTTTCTACAGTTTCTTCTAAAGTATTAACAGTACTCATTATTTCATCTAATTCAAAGTAATTATCTTTAAATGATGGTTTAAAATCTATACTTTTTACTTTTAAAGTCATATTAGGAACATCATCACTATCAAGTACAACTGCTTCTTTAAGTTCTAATTTATTATTAAAAGTAACTTTTTGCTTTGTCAAATTTCTATTATTAGGATAATTTACATTACTAGTAAATACATAATTATCATCAGTAGTTTTAAAAGTTCTATTCTCATCATTTTTCAAGTCATTAACTATAGATTGTAATAAATATATTTGTGAATTATTATATGGAAAATCACTTTGAAATTTAAAGCTTTTATTTAAACTAGGTGTTAAAACATATACTCCATCATCGTTTTTTAAAATAATCTGTTCATGATTATTAGAAGTATTAGTTAAAGTTATTTTATAATAGTTATCTTCTTTATATGCTGTTTCTACTTCATAATTATATATATCATCGTTATTTAAAATCTCTAAATCAGCATTCATAACATAGCCTTTAGTATCATTAACATTTTTATCAATTGTATTTAATATATCATCTTCTCCCTTTTTTCCACATCCAGTTACCAAAAAACAAATTAAAACAAGTATAAATAAACCTATTTTTTTCATGTCATCACCTCATTCTCATTTCTAATAAATAATATGAAAAATTTTTTTAAAAATACCATTTCTTATTATTTATAGTTTTTTAGTATAAATTGAATGATTTTAGTTCATTATATGAATGTAATAAAAATAAAGAGGAGGATTTTATGGAAACACTAAAAAAAATATGTTTAGTTCTTATTATAATAGGAGCGATAAACTGGGCTTTAGTAGGCTTATTTGAAGTAGATTTAGTCGCTAGCTTATTTGGAGGTAGTGATGAACTACTAGCTAGATTAGTATATATTATAATAGGAATAGCTGGTTTAATTGATATAAGTATTTTATTTGATCATTTAGACCACGATTAAAAAAGAGATTCAAATTTTAAAATGAATCTCTTTTTTTATTAATTATTAGCAGTAATTCTTACTTTTACTTTCTTAGTTTTTGGTGTGTAATTAAGTTTTACATCATCGCCACGAACTTTTACTTCTACTTCATGTTCACCAACGCCCAATCCTTCAAGATCGACATAAGCATTAATAATTGATGGATCAATACTATCTATAATAGATTTACTACCTGTAACAACAACAGTAACTCTACTGTCTTCTTCAGATAAGGCCTGTACTTTATATTTAGAAGTATCCAAGTTTTCTGTAGCGATAGAAATATTATTGAACTCTTTAGTAGTAGAATCATCTAAAGTAACATTAACAGTAATAGTTTTCTCACTAATTTCTGTAACTCCATTAGGTCGTTTTAATGTAACAGTATATTCTTTACTAGCATCTAAACCTGTAACATCTACAACAGCTTCTAAGGAATCTAATTTATCTAAAGCTTCTTCACTACCATAAACAGTGACACTATCAACATTAGAACTTAATGACCTAATCGCTTTACCAAAAGCAAGATCTCCTTTTGGAACTATTTTAATAGGCACTTCTTTACTAGGTGATGATATTGTAACTTTAGCAGTAACAGTCTTAGGAACAATCTCTACATCAACAACTTTACCATTAGTATCATAAGCAACTAAAGGTATATTATCAAGAGTTAACTCACCAGCTTCTTGTTTAGCAAACTCATCAACATCTACTAAAGCTCTAACAGTGGCAACTTTATCTAGTTTATATTCTGCACCCTTTACAATTACTTCACTTCTATCAAGTTCTACACTATCTATACTTAACTTAGTATCTAAATCATCTTGATGTAAAACATCATATGTAAGTGACTTAGTTTGACTAACTTTGTCATAGATAGTAACTGTTACTGTAGAAGGATCAAGTCTATAGTCAATAGACTTTAACTGTTGCGTATATTTAAGTGTTACTTTATGTTGCCCTGGCTTCAATCCTGTCAAGTCAACAGTAACACCACTACTAGGATATTGTTTAGCCAAAAAGATATGTCTTTTTTGACCAACTAAAGTTATATCTACACTATCAGGTAATCCTTCAACTACATATGCTTCTTCGTTATATGTAGCAGTAACTTTTTGATTATATAGTACTTCTGCATACTGATCGACAATAGTATTATTTTCACTATCAATAATAAAGAAAACTGCAAGTGCTAATAACAAACTAATTACAATTAATGTTTGTTTTTTACCAAGAAATCTTTCAATTCCCTTACTATTATTTTTAGAAAACTCTATTATTTTCAATATAATTTTTGTAATTGGTGTAATTAATATTTTATCAAAGAAAGATCCTATATGATGAAAGAATCTTCCCATCGCTCTAATTATCTTCTTCATATATCTCTTCCTCTTCTAACAAATCATCTTCTTCACTAGCAGCTTTAGGTTTAAGTTCATCTATTAACATCATTCTAACATCATCAATTGACAAATTGTAGAATAACTCTCCTTTAATGGCAATAGAAAGTCTTCCTGTCTCTTCAGAAACAACTAACGCAATAGCATCAGTTTCTTCGGAAATACCAAGTGCTGCTCTATGTCTCGTACCAAGTCTTTTATTAATTTTAGTACTACTACTAGTAGGAAAAACTGCTCCTGCACATGTTATTCTATCCCCTTGAATAATAACACCACCATCATGTAATGGATTATTTGGGAAAAAGATTGAAATTAACAAATCACTAGATAAATCAGCATAAATCTTCTTAGCTTTATCTATATAATTGCCTAAACTAATATCACGTTCTAAAACTATCAAAGCTCCAATTTTATTTTTTCTTAAATAGTCCATAGATTGAACTATCTCATATACTAGGTGTTCTCTTTCATCAACAGTAAGTACTTTATGTCGCCCTAATAATTGATTTCTTCCAAGTTGTTCTAGAATATTTCTAATCTCAGGTTGAAATATAACAATCAATGCTAAAGGTCCATACATAATAACATATTCAAGAAGTAATCCTACTGTCGTAAATCCACATACATCACTAACTATTTTTAAAACAATAATTATAACTACGCCTTTGAATAATAAGGTTAACTTAACACTATTTCTAATATTTTTTAAAATTATATAAAACATCAACCATACAATTGATATATCAATAACTTTTCTTAAAATTGTCAAAACACTTGTAACTGTAATTACCATAACATCTCTCCTAACTTTTATTTACTATCCTGATTAATAGTAGGAATTACAACTTCTGAAGGCGTTGAAGCATTATCACCATTAGGCGTAATTTGAGGTATAGACACATTATCACCAACAGGAGTATTTGGTACAGGCTCTGCTGCATTAACAGAAGTAGTAGCCACATTTTCAACAACAGGTTCATTAACTACCGTAGTTCCTACTGGCTCTACCACAGGTTGTACAACAACATTATTTTCACTAGCACTAGATACAACTTCACTAGGTTGAGAAGAAATATCCTGACTAGAATTAGATGTAACCTGCTTATCTTCTCCACCACTAGAAGATGTCACTGAAGTAGTTTCAACTGGCGTAGTAGAAACAGGTTTAACTTCTTCACTAGGAGTATCACTAACAGGAGTTGTCACAACTGACTCTTGAACTTCTTTTCCTACCTCATTAGATACTGAATTTGTCTCTTCACTAATAGAAGTAGCAACAGAAGCATCATTATTAGTGTCATTTACATTAGCATATTTTTCTTTTTCTTTTTTATTTTTTATTCCTTTTTCAGCTAAATAACCTATACACGCAAATATCAATATAAGACATCCTACTATCCAGGCAATGTAAACAGGTCCATCCAAAGTATCTCTAAAAAAACCAATTATCGTATCCATAAAGAACCACCTTTCATTCTTTTATTCTCTATCTATCATAACATGATGAGTCATCTTTTTCAACCAAAGAACAAAATTTAAAGTTTAAATAATTAAACCAATTAAACTAATTAAACGGTGCCGACTAAAGGACTCGAACCTTCGACCTACTCATTACGAATGAGTTGCTCTACCACCTAAGCTAAGTCGGCAAAAAAACTTTACTAATTTATTATAGCAAAGTTTTAAAAAATAGTCTATTCCGTTCTAAGAGCAATAACAGGATCTTTCTTACTAGCCATTTTTGATGGAATAAAGCCACTTAAAACTGTTAAGGTTACACTTATTATTAAAAGAATAATAGCATGTATAGGATTAAGATTAGCAACATTAGGAAGATCTGCTAAATTCTCTATAATAGAATTGATTGGGAATGTTAAAAGATAAGCTATAACAAGTCCTAAAACACCACTACATACACCAATAATAAATGTTTCAGCATTAAATACCCTAGTAATATCTTTACCTCTTGCACCCAACGCTCTTAAAATACCAATTTCTTTAGTTCTTTCGAGTACAGAGATATATGTAATAATAGCAATCATAATACAAGATACAACAAGTGATATAGATGAAAATGCTATTAAAACATAAGTAACGGCATCCATAATACTACCAGATAAAGTACTAATTAAAGAAGCATAATCAGTATATAGAACTTGTTCATCAGCATTTTTATCATCATTATAACTATCTAAATAATCAGTAATATAATCCTTAGTATCAAAGTCTTTTGGATAAATATAAATAATTGAAGGAGTTACTTCAGCACCTAAAACCCCTAAAATACTATCTTTAGTAACAGTAGATGTTGTCTCATCAAATTCTTGTCCTGTTAAGACATTATAACTAACTTCCTTTTGTCTATTAACAATATCACTATCTTTATTTTTATTAATAACTGCATCTACCAAAGCTGAATTATAATAAATTCCTGACTGAGTCAAAGAACTCTTATCTTCTTTTCCCCTTATAATAGCACTAACTTTAACTGTAATTGCTTCACTACTATTATACATATCTTCATAATCTTTACTAGGAACAAAATAATTATTAATCTCATCATAATAAGTATCATTAGGAATTACTTTAAACTCTTTATTTAAGATATCATCAAAAGATATATTACTACTTGTATCAAATCCAAGTTGTTCTAAAGTACCACTATCTAACTCATTACGAGAATTAACAGCAATAACAACACTAGGAGTATCTTTATCTATAGAGCCTGCTAATATATCATAATTATCTTCTAGCATACTCTTACCATTAACTTTATCAGCATATAAACTCCAACCCATAACACCAGTCATAGATGTAGTTGACATACTATAATTTGTACTAGTAGGAACTAGTCCATATGTTCCATCTGCTTTCTTTGTAACAACATTTAAAGTCGTACCATAAAGATAACTAATAGCAGAAACATTATCTTTATCCATAGATTCTATATAATCTACATAATCACTACTAATATTATTAAAATGCATCATCGTCTCTAAACTATTTTTTCTTGGATAAATAACATTTTTATTAGTATATTCTTCATGCTTATCTCTATCACTAGCCATCTCTTGCATAACTTCTTCATTTATATTCATAGCCTGGGTACTAATCGTAATAGGCATCTGTGACAAAGTATCCTCTTCATACTCATCAATTTTCTTTTGGAAACCATTAGACAAAGATAGTATTAAAGCTATACCAATAATACCAATAGAAGCTGCAAACGATGTTAAGAAAGTTCTACCTTTTTTTGTTTTAATATTATTAAAAGAAAGTTTTAAAGCCGAACTATATCTAAGTACAGTCTTCTTAATAGTTACCTTATCTTTAGAATTCTCTTTATCTTTAACAGGCCTACTATCACTTAAAATTTTTCCATCTTTAAGCTCAATAATACGAGTAGCATAATCCTCTGCAAGTTCTGGATTATGAGTAACCATAATAACTAACTTATCTTTAGCAATTTCCTTAATCAAATCCATTATCTGAACACTAGTAACAGAGTCTAGTGCTCCAGTAGGTTCATCTGCAAGTATAATCTCAGGGTCATTAACAAGAGCCCTAGCAATAGCAACTCTTTGCATCTGTCCTCCAGATAATTGATTAGGCTTTTTATGAGCATGGTCTTTAAGTCCAACTTTATCTAAAGCTTCAAGAGCTTTAACTTTTCTATCTTTCTTTTTATAACCACTAAGTATTAAAGCCATCTCTACATTTTCTAAAACACTAATATGACTAATCAAGTTATATGACTGAAAAATAAACCCAACACAATTATTACGATAATAGTCCCATTCTACACTTTTAAACTTCTTAGTACTTTTATTATTAATGATTAAGTCCCCACTATCATATCTATCTAATCCTCCAAGAATATTTAAAAGCGTTGTCTTACCACTACCACTACTTCCTAAAATTGCAACAAATTCACATTTTCTAAACTTTAAACTAACATCAGATAAAGCATGCTGTACAAAATCCCCTGTCTTATAACTTTTATTTATATTTTTTAATTCAAGCATAAATTCCTCCTAAAATTCTTTCCATAACTATTATATACTATAAATTAATTTTTTTTATTTATTTTTTTAAAATATAATGTTAAAATTAAAGAAAGGGAGGGATTAATATGTTAAGAAAAATGTCTAAAAGCTTATTCCCTCTATGGCAATACTAGATTTGTATTGCCTTTTTTTGTGGAGGAGTATATGAAAACAGTATTTGATTATCAAAGAGAAATTATCAGTGAAATGAAAGAAAGTGAATATTTAACTATTAATGAATTAAAAAAGAAGATAGGCATACCATCATATCAAGAACGTAGTAATTTTCTAGAAGCTCTATATAATTTAGAATTAAAAGAAGGCATTTATAATATAAATAAAGGAACATACACCTTATTTCAAAAAAATCTATATAAAGTTGACTATGTTATACCTATTTCTAAAGGATTATATTTAAGAAGGTCTAAAGTAATAATAGATAAAAACATCAATAAAGGAAAAGTAATTCTACCGGACGATATTGTTATAGTAACTAATGAAAAAAATCCTAAAGTAATTAAAACCATAGGAAGAAACATGTTTTTCTTTAAAGACTATCTTTTAAAAGAATTAGATAAAAAAGATTTAACTTATAAACAAATTAAACGTCTTGCTATTGCAAGAAATGGACAAAAAATAACGCAATTAAAAGATTTATTACATAGCCTTGAAAGAGAAGGTAAGATTTACTCTCAAAATAATATTTTTGAAAAATGGCCAACCAACCTTGCTTTAACAAAATTAGAAACAGATAAAAATAACAGATTATATTTTTATTTAGACGGCAAAAGATATTATAAAGAAGGAGACGAACTAAATAATGCTCTAGAAGGAGATATTATTGCTGTTTCAAGAAAAGGAAAACATATTGCAAAAATTATTGAAAGAACAAAAGAAGAATTGATATTAGAAGTTGTAGAAATCGATGGGGTAAAACAATTAGAACCAATACTTTTACCAGGTAAAGGCAAAATAAAAGTTAGAATAAGTTCTAATGATATGAAACATCTTAAAATTGGTGATAGAATAAAAGCGAGAGTAAGTCTAACAAAAAGTGATGAATATTATGAAGCAGATTATATAAGTACAATAGGAAATATAAAAGATAATGATATAGATTTAATATCTATCGCTGCAAAACATGGATTTAATATAGAGTTTAGTGAAGAAGCTCTAAGAGAAGCTAGAAATATTCCTCAAACAGTAAATATAGATGACTACAAAGATAGATATGATTTTACCAAGAGATTTAAAACATTTACTATTGATTGTGATAATACAAAAGATATGGATGATGCAATTAGTATCATGAAAAACGAAAAAGGAAACTATATTTTAGCAGTGCACATTGCTCATGTATCTCACTATGTTAAAAGAGGTAGTGCCCTTAATAAAGATGCCTATGAAAGAGGATTATCGGCATATCCTGCAAATTCAGTTATTCCAAACCTACCAAAAGAATTATCAAATGGTATATGTTCTTTAAATCCTAATGTACCAAGACTAACAAGAACATGTATTATGGAAATATCTCCAAGAGGAGAACTACTAAACTATAAATTTGTAAATTCTATAATTGAATCTAAAAAGAAAATGTCCTATAGTGAAGTAAATAAAATATTAGATGAAGGAATTGTAAGTGATGATTATTTACCATTTGTAGAAGAGTTAACTACCCTTAAAGACCTATCAGATATTTTAACTTTAAAAAGGAAAAGTGAAGGTATGCTAACATTTAAAGAACACGAAAATACTTTCATTGAAGATGAAAATGGTAATATTACTGGCATTGAAGAAAGAAATAATGGAACTGCCGGTAAAATGATTGAAAATGCTATGATTTTATTTAATTATTGCCAATCTTTATATTTAAACTTTATCATAGGAAAATCTATTAATAGAGTTCATGATTTACCAGATCAAGATAAATTAATGGAAGCATTTGACAAGATTCATAGTCTTGGATACAATCTACCAAAAATAAACTCTATGACAACATCACAATATATTCAAACAATATTAAACATGTATCAAAATACTAAAGATTACCCTGTTATATCAGATATAATATTAAAAGCATTACCAAGAGCTCATTACTCTATTTATCCAACAGGTCACTTTGGCTTAGGTTTAGACTACTATACACATTCTACTTCACCAATTAGAAGATATCCAGATTTAAAGGCTCAACAAATAATAGATTCTTATGAACAAGGAAAACTATATGAAATAGAAGACAATAGCACTTTAGAAGCAATATGCGAACACTGTTCAATGAAAGAACAAGAAGCAGATGCTTTAGAAAGAGAAGTTGAACTTATAAAAATGTTAAATTATGTAGAAAGACACCTAGATAAAAGCTATTATGGAACTATAACAGATATAGATAAAGAAAGAGCCTATTTAAGAACAATAACAAATATTCCAGGCTATATTGATTATCAAGGTCTAGATGATATAAGATTTATAAAATCTAAAAGATATTTAAAAGATGAAAAAGATATGGTAGTTTTAAAAGTAGGTGATACAGTAAAAGTACAAGCTCATGATACTAATCATAAAGAATTACTAGTAGATTTTGATTTTATAAAAAATATAACTTTAGAACAACAAAATAAAAAAGGAGCTACTGCTCTTAGAAAAAGTTATGTTAAAAAAATATATTAAAAACAGTGAAAATCCACTGTTTTTTTATCCATTCAAATCCATAAATTCTTGATTTAAAGTTTGATATTTATTAGATATTTTATTAGCATCGCTTTTCTCTAATACATACCATCCCTTACGGAACATAAGTTCATAAACTTCTCTTTGTAATGAAGAATAAGTATCAAACATCTCTTTATATTCACCATACAAAGTTTCATTAGATGCTTCTGTTAAGCTAACAGCATAGTTTTTAACTAACTGTTTTAAAGTACTAAGTAATGAAGAAATATAATCTTTATCATTTAGAGCCATTCCTTTAGGAGTCTCTACTTTAGGATTACAAATTTGATTATTATTCATTGTTACCTCCTTCATTTAAGATATTTAAGATTTTACTAATATTACTTTGAAATACATTGCTAGCCTTACTAAGCATATCTTTAATTTCACTATCACTTACACTATTAATAGCATTACTAGTACTTTTATAAGCACCATAGTTCCAATTAAACATATCACTTAGATAATCTAAATCTTTACAGCTAATCATATTAGGTACTGCACTATAATTATTTTCCATATCTTTTCCTCCCAATATTAATATGAGTAAAAACAAAAAAACTATACATAAAGTATAATTTTATTTAATAGTCTTTAATCTATGTTTAATATCTAAAATTAAATCCATTGGAGCATTATCCATTTTATTTAAAACAAGTAAAGCATCCTGTAACTTAGTCTTAACCGGTACATTATTTTTAATATTCTCAATCTCTTCATCTAAATTAAAATTTTTACTAGGATTTTGATTCATATAGTCTTTAATATATTGTTTAATATCTGCTAAAACATATTCTTTTAACTTATAAGAATCCATCTCCATAACTCCAAAGTATCCACTAATCATATATCTATAAACATCTTCTATTGTCATAACATCCCTCTAATCATTAATTTCAAGTTTATCTAATAATTTATCAATAACTTTATCTATCTCTTCATCTTTACCTTTAAGACTAATTAAAAATTTATTAGTATTGGATGACTGTGGTAACATAAATCCTGCCTCTCTCATCATATCTTCAACCATCACTTTATTAGAATGAATTAAAGCCTTATATAAACGTTTTTCATCATCATTACTAGATTTATTCATAAGATATTTCAAAGTCTTAATCTGTTCAATTTTACTATCAGCAAGTTTAAATAATTCACTGATAACTCTTTTATCTTTTACTTTTTGTTTAGGATAAACTCTAGGTAACATACTAATCGCCCTAGATGGACAAGCTGCGGCACAGTTTCCACATCCAATACATTTATCAAAATCTATCTGCCCAGTCTCATTATCAGTCGCCCCAGTTGGACAGACAAAAAGGCATAAACAATCTTTAGTACATATTTTTAAGTCACGATAAGCGTATCTTTCACTTTTACTACTCATATTAGCATACCTCCAATATCTTAAGACTAGGAACCTTACAAACAGGACAAACTTTAGGTGGTATATCACCTATATAAACAAAGCCACAAATATCACAAACCCATATCTTTGTATTTTTAATATAATCTATTCCCTTTTCTTTATAAGTATCAATTACTACTTTCATAATATTAGTACTCTTATTAGCCCAATTAACAACCCTTTTAGAACCTCTATCATCATATTTAGAGAATACTTCCATTGTCTTACTAAAGTTATTAATATCACTATTTATCATATCACTAACATCATCTAAATTACCTGCTTTATCTTCTTCTAAACCTTCATAATGTTTAGACAATTCTCTAAACAAATCTTTCTCTTCTTCTAAATACTGTTTTTCACATCCTCTTGCTAAATTAGAACAAATTAAAGATATCTCATAATTAGATAGTTCTCTTAAGTCATCATCTACTTCTTCTATAACCTCAACTTTAGACTCTTCTTTTACGTTCTCTTTTTCTTCTTTGACCTCTTCAAATAAACTCTTAGGAGCTCCACACAATGGACATTTCCAATCGTCAGGTAAATCTTCAAACTTTACCTTTTCTTTCGCATCATCATAAATATAACCACAAATTGTACAACGATATTTTTTCATATATACCTCCATACATAAATCATACCAAACAAAGAAAAATAAATCTACCATATTTAACTTTTGTTAATTAAAATATTGATATCCCGTTTGTGTATAAATTTAAATTTGGATATCCCGAATAGAAATAACTCATATACA
>CALWAJ010000024.1 GCA_944373065.1 uncultured Bacilli bacterium | reverse complement strand
AAAATCAAAAAAATTTTAAATAACAAATAATAAGCATCAACGTACGCATTTTTTTGCAACAAAAAAATCTCTCTAAACCCTTATAAAATAAGGGTTGGAGAGATTTTGACTTTATAAAACTGTCAAAGTCAGGAGTATAACATGGATTATGGAAGATGTAAATTAGGGAAAAAGAAAAGCTCCACTAAGGGAGCTTAAATTGTACTATTTTGTTAAAGTTGTCTCATTAACATCATATGCTGGCTGGCTAGAAATTTCTCCTGTTTCAGGATTATAAGTAATATCTTCACCATTTTCCATAGCGTTAACAATAGCATCTGCTACTTGATCATTTTGATAAACGGGAACTTCTTCTACATAAGATGCCTCTTCTGGAGTTGAACTTTGAACTTCTGCTTCTACTGGTGCAGTTACTTCAACTTCAGGAGCTTCTACAGTTATTTCTTCACTAGCTGGAGTTGTTTGTTCAACAGGTATTTCTTCAATAGTTTGTTCTTCAACTACTGGTGCTGTTACTTCTTCTGTTGGTGCAACAGATTGTTCAGCTTCTGGTTCAACTTCAATTTCTTGAGATGGCGTCTCAGGTTGTTCAACTGGTACTTCTTCAGTATAAACATCATCATAACCTAGGGCAGCAGCATTCTCATCAGGTGTTGTCATTTCTTGATCTTCTGTTAAAGTTACTTCATTATCACCAATTGTAATGTCATCGCCAATAGCGTTTTCGATATCTTCAATATTTTCAAATTTATCATTTAGTTGAACATCATCTAAGTTAATATCTTCTTCTACTTCATCAGTTGAAGGAGTTGTTTCCTCTTCTACAACAGGAGCTTCAACTTCAATTTCTTGAGATGGAGTTTCCATCGTATTAGTATTTTCCTCTTGATATGTTTCTTCTTCATTGTAAGTATTATCTTCACTAGTTGTTTGTTCATTGTCAGTAGGAAGTGTAGGTTCTTCTACATCATCTATTGTAACATTAGGATCTTGGAAATCACCATTTCCTTCTTCAAAGCTTTGTGTATTATCTTCTTGAGGTTGTGTATCACTACCACTTGTGTTTTCACTACTATTTGAAGTAGCATCGCTTCCACTAACAGTTGTACTTGTGTCTGTGTTTGAATTAGTGTTAGTATAACTACTACCATTATCATAACTACTTCCTGCAACTGTTGTTCCTGTAGAATTATTAGAATGATTTGTATTAGTTGCTGATCCAGAAACTGCTGTATTAGTAGAAGTAGCATTAGTATTTTCTTTCTTAGTTTCTTCTTTTACTTCATTTCCTTTAACAGCATTTTCTTGTTCTTTAGTGTTATTATCTTTATTGTTTTCTTTATTTTTGTTATTATTATTATCTAAATCATTATCTTTATCATCATTTAAAGTAAATTCTCTAGTTGTAGTTCTTGTAGGGGTATTATCTCTATTTAGTTTAAGTAACCCTTTACCTATATTAAATGCTGTAACAGCAACCATTACTGCTACTCCAGCAATAACAAGTTTTTTCATTTTTTTAGAACCAGTTAAAACTTTGCCAACTTTAGTATTAGAAATCTTATTTAACTTATCATTAACATTATCTTTAAAGGTTGCAAGTTTTCCTTTTTCTTCGTCATCGTCTAATTCTTCTTCATCGTTATTAGTCAACTTGTTCTTATAAGTTTCTAGGTCTTGTCTATTACTAGCATCTAAATCAGTATTATCTAAAATAAAGTCAATATTAGCTATCTTATAATCATTTAGATTGCTTTCATCTTTATAATTTTCTTCTAACATTTTCTCTATTTCTTCATAGTTTTTTCCTGATATATCAAAATTTGGATCATTTTTTAATTCTTCTTGTAAATTCTTTTTGTCATATTTTTTGCTATTACAATAATCTGCTGTATATTCTAAAACTTTATCTAAATTGTCATTATATTCATATTTCATTTTGCCGTTTTCAAAGTATGCAATAATATAAACATCCTTATCGACATAACTGTTATTTATTTTATATATACCTCTTATATCTTTCTTCATAATTTATCAACTCCTTATCCCCTTTTATTACCTGTATAGGTATATCCATTATTTAATAGATTCGTATCATTGTATGTACTCCATTTAATATCTGTACCACCACTACTTATTAATCTTCTAGTACGATAACTATAATAATAAACAGTTGCATAAGCAGGTTGTCCCTTATAAGTACCAATATATTCTCTTCTTGATGTTGTTTGTACTTCTCTTAAGCAATTAGTATCAGTTGATGCACACATTATAGATGTATATTTTTTAGTATTTACAATCCAATCACTCCAACTACTCCAATTTGATAAAACTGGGGCAGATACTTTCTTATATTCATATGTTACTGTACTTGTTGTTTGATTGTTATTAGTTGCAGGTTGTGTTTCATTATTTGTAGTACTGTTATTAGTAGTTGCACTTCTATTATAATTATAGGAAATCGCTCCATTATCAGTAGCATTGTTATTATTAGAATTATTATCTTCTTTAATCTCTACTTTTTCTTTAGGAGTATCATCAACTTTTTCTTCCTCTTTAGCTTTATTTTTAGACTTATCTTCCTTACAGATAGTATTATCACAGTAGTCATATTCTCCTACTCTTGTCAATGTATAATCTTCTTTTTCATTACATTTTAAATTAACTCTAAGCGTATAATCTTCATTATTTTTAGTAAGCCTAATATAACTAGCATTAACATCACAAGCTTTATTATCAGCATCTGTAAAAGCATCTAGTAGGCTATTATTTATCATGTCTCTTAAAGATAATTCACTTACTTCTCCTACTTCTTTTGGTAGATTATCTTTATTGTAATAAGTAAGAGCAGTATCTTCCATTATCTTGATGTTTTCACTAAATACTTTATCATATTTTGTTGTATCTTTAGTTACTTCGTTATTAGGTCCTAATATTTTAGCGATAGCCCAAGCGACTAAGACAATAAAGATAACAACGACTATTACTTTTAATAATATATCTCTTAAAGGAAATCTTCCTCTAAAATTCTCCTCTGTGTACATCTTAATCCCCCTTCCATATAAGTTGGCCATATTATACCATAAAAGACTCTATTTGTCAAATTTCAAGCGAACGATAGTACAACCTGGATTCATAAAATCTAGTTTATATTCTAATACTTTTTTATCTGTTTTTAAATAGTTTAGGACACTATTTTTTAATATTCCTGCTCCTATACCATGAATTATAACAATATATTCATAATTAAGCTTATAACAATCATTTATAAACTCTTTTACTTTGTATATGGCATATTCTCTATCCATCCCATGTAAATCTATTTTAGGATAACTAGATAATATCAACGTCCTCACTTCTTTCTAAGACAGCACTTAGTTTAGGAATGGAAAACCTTCCTCCTACTTTTAATGTTGATAAGGCACCTGTAATATTTGATAGCCTACAAGTTGTTTCTAAATCATAGTTATTAGAAATAAAGTATGTAAAGGCTCCATGGAAAATATCTCCTGCTCCTGTTGTATCAACAGCTTTTACTTTAATACTAGGAATTAATTTATATTCATTGTTTATCTTGGTAAAGCAGCCTTTATCTTCCAAAGTAATAACAACTATATTTTTAAAGTCGGCTGTTAGTTTATTGTGGATTTTTATTAGGGATTCTATACTTCCATCATATTCTAATTTAGTATAGTCTAGAGCAAAGTTTTTAGAACAAACAAGATAGTCAACTAGAGGACAAAGTGCTACTGTTGAAGGTTTAAAAGTACCTGCATCTATTATTTTAATAGCATCTTTATTATTAAGAAGAACTTTTTTACTCATCTCTTCTTCTTCACCATCAACTAAGATAACATCGTATTTATTATTATTTTCCATACTACATCTTACAACATTATCATCTTGACTAGTTAAGATTGTTCTTGAAGCTTTAGTAGTATTAGCAATGATAAAGCTTAACATAGTATTATAGTTTGGAACTAATTCTAAGTAAGTTGTATCAACCCCTGCTCTAATTAATTCTTGTTTAAGCTTTTGGCCATAGTAGTCATTTCCTACTACTCCTTGAAATGAGGAGTCTGCTCCCCATAGGCCTAATAAATAGCCTGCTGTACTAGCAGGACCTCCTCCACAATCTATATATTTTTTTACTCTTACCTTTGTATTTTCTACAGGATAGCTTTCTGTTGTAAAAGTTATATCATAAGAAGCATGTCCTATTGTTAAATATTTCATATTATTATCACCACTCTAATTGTATCAAAATTCTTGTAAAAAATATATAAAAAGTAAGGACTTAAGTGTAAACATTTGTTATAATAGAAAAAGGAGGGTAAATCTAATTATGAAGAAAAATGCAAAAGAGAAAAAGGAAAAGAAAGAAACAAAGAAATTAACTAAGAAACAGATTATTATTTTAGTTATAGTTACTATTGTTTTAGGAGTTATCTGTTACTTTGCTTCTACAGAAATTACTAAGAGTATAATTGATCATAGAACAATGAATGAAAGATTAGAGAAAGCTAGAGAAGATAGTTTGATGACGGTTGATACGATAGAAAATATTAATCTTGATGATTTAGTAAAAAAATTTAATGAGATAAGTGATGATAAGTTAGAGGTTGATGATAATACAGCGGTTATTAATGATATGAAGATAGAGTTTTATCTTGATGATAATAATGTGAGTATAACAACTATTGACTTTGCTAAAAGAAATAAAGATGCTAAAGATTTGATTAGCAATATGATTTTAGCGAATAATAGTGATATTACTGATGAGACAATAGATTTAATATATGATAGAGTCTTTGAAACAATAGGAAATACAAAAGATAAGACAAGTAAAACATCAGAGTTTTTCCAATATCAAGGAATAGAATGCAGTTTAAAAGAATATAATGAAGGTGATTATAAATATAGTTTTAGAATAGGAAGAATAGTCGAAAAGCAAGAAGAAAACGAAGAAGAGTGATGAAATTAACATCACTCTTCTTTATTGTAAGGCAATCTCAAAAGGTCGTTCTTTAGTTCCATCACCATTTATAATTTGTACGTTAGATTTTAGATTTATAGATGGCCGCACGCCGTCGGCACCGGTCGGATAAGTGTAGTCCGCGATGCCACTGCTGTACACGTCACGCACGATAGACGTATTATACGGCGTTAATGTCCAATAATTTGTATTATTTTCATTTCTATCAAATTGGCCTGCCATTAATTCCCCAAACCTTAGTAATCCTACTTTAGCATCTATTGTTGATGAAGTCGTACTACTCATATTAGTATCTGTATATTTGGCTAGTTTATATGATGTACCACTTCCTACTGTTCCTAGATACCAAGTAGTACTATCTTCTATCATATCACTATATGTAGTATCTACATAATTTGTTAAATATTCGCCGTTTAGAAATGCACCTATTGTATTACTACTTGAATAACTAACACTACTATTACTATCAAAGACACTGCTTAAAAAATTTCCTGAACTTTTTAATGGTTGGTCACTGACTATTTTGGTGCCACTACCATTTTCATGACTTACTATTCTATATAGATTGTTTTCATCATTTCCAAATCTTATATATTCTCCACTATACCTACTTGATAGCAATGTTCCTGAAAGATTAGTATCATTATCTCCGTTTAAGCGATAAGGGTTATCTATTGTCCCATCGCCATCTGCGATACGAACGCTAGATTTTAGATTTATTGATGGCCGCACGCCATTCGAACTGCCCGAAGGCGAATTGTTGCCAGCGTCACCATTGCTGTAGACACACCGAACGCCTGACGAATTATATGGTGTTAGAGTCCACCAATAAAGTCCATTATTTAAATAGCCATTACTATAAGTTGTTCCATGATAACTAGATTGATACTCATACATATTAAGTAATCCTACTGCATCTGTCACTATTGTACCATCGTCCCTTGGTCTTGTTATACTTCCTAGACTAGTTGCATCTAATGTAGCATTCCACTTAGCATCTGTTACAATAAAATTCTCATAATCCCTTAAATTACCTAAAAAGCCATCAATACTTGTATCATTTAGCCACTCTTCCATATAACTTCCTGCAAAATTAGTTTGATTATCTGGATTATATGTAGTTGCACTTATATTCCACTGTGTTACTAACTTGGTAGTCTTTGCTTTATTATTAACAGACACTGCTCTCCACAATTTTCCACTGTACCAGATATAGTTATTTGGATCCTCTCCCGTTATAAATGTATCTACTCCATCATCAAAAGTATCCCCACTAGTTAGATTAGCAATGATTGTCTCTCCTGCTCCAGGTCTTTTTTGACTAACCTCTACTCTTAACTTACCACTAAATACATGTCCTGAATAATTTCCATCCACTTCATCTGTTATCCATAAGTTTAAACTATATTTATTAGTACTCTTACCTTCTATTGTCCCCATATCTAATACTCTATTAGGATTACTTCCTATACTAGTTAATAATGTGGCTCCACTATCTTCTCCATTTTTATTTAGATTATATTTTAAATACTTATCATCTATTCTTGTATCAGTCTCTTCTATCGTATTATCATCTAAATAGATGATATAATCAACAGCTTTACTTCCATTATTTTTTAACTCAAAAGTAGAAGGTGTTGTACTCATTCCTTTATTATCACTTAATCCTATAGCATTATCCAAACTTATCCCTTCACTTGTCTCATCTAATATTAAATCTAATGTTCCTACTTTTACTATCTGTTCACTTCCACTTAACTCCGTTCTAAGATAAGCAAAAGTTAATCCTAACACTAATATAATTACTAACAATATACTTATTACTATTACAATAACTCTTTTATTTTTATTATTATCTTTCTCCATGTCAAACTCCTTACCTTTTTATATTTAGAATTTCCATATTTATAGATATCATTCTTCTATCTAATAAAATATTAACACATAGAGCCCGATAAATCAATTATAGAAAAGAAAAAAACAATAACAATTAGTTACTGTTTTACAATTAATTTCTAAGCACGTGATACATATTTTCCATCTTTAGTACTAACTAAGATATCTTCATCTTGCTTAATAAATAATGGAACTTGAATAGTCATACCTGTTTCTAATTCTGCATTTTTCATAGCACCGCTACTTGTATTACCTTTAACGGCATCTTCTGTCTTAACTACTTTCATAACTACTTTATCAGGTAAATTCATTCCTAACATTTCACCCTCAAAGAAAGTAATTTCAACTTCTAAGTTTTCTTTTAAGTATTTAGCGTCATCTCCTATAACACTCTTATCAAGTTCTATTTGCTCATAATCTGTCATACTCATAAAGTAATAAGTATCTCCCATAGAATATAAAAATTGCATAGTCTTCTTATCTATATGAGCTGTTTCTACTTTAACTCCAGCATTAAAAGTCTTCTCTACAATAGAACCTGTTCTTAGATTCTTCATCTTAGCTTTTACAATTGCCGCACCTTTACCAGGTTTAACATGTTGACTTTCAATTATAGTAAAGATTCCTCCCTCAAACTGAATAGTCATACCAGGTTTAAAATCATTTGAATTAACCATTTTACTTACTCCTTTCTATAATTAATAACAGTCATTAAATGACTGTTATATTATTATTTTTTCTCTTTATGAGTTGTGTGCCTACCACAGAATTTACAATATTTACTGATTTCCATTCTTCCTGGAGTATTATTTACATTTTTTTCTTCTCTATAATTTTCATTTCCACAAACTGAGCATACAAATGTCTTCTTTTGTCTATGTCCAAGCTTTTTTGCCATACGTTTTCCCTCCTTTTTCCTTTAGTCATTTTATCAGATTTTTTTAAATGTAGCAACTATTTATTTAATTCTTTTAATAATTCAATAGTTTTTCTCATTTCTTGGTCATATTGAACCATCTCAATACCACCAAATTGATTTAAGAAGTCATCTAGTTCCATATTATAACGTTCAGCAAGACGTTTAGCTTCTTCCATAGCTTCATCTTCACTTACTTCAATATTTTCCATATTCATAATCTCTTCAAGCATTAAACGATATAATACGTTTTGATAAGCTTCTTTTTCAAGTTGATCTCTTAAATCTTTCTCAGTAGTTTTAGTAACTTGATAATATAAATCTAAACTAATTCCTTGCATAGCCATTTGTTGTTCTGTTCTTCTAAGTAATCTATCTACTTCTTCATTAACCATTTCTTCAGGAATATCAACTTCTACATTCTTAGATACTTCTTCAAGTAATTTATCAATATATTTATTTTCTTCTTCCATATCTTTATTAGCTTTTATATTAGCTTCTACTTCTTTTCTAAGGCTCTCTTCATCATTAACACCTTCAATACCTAAATCAAAGAAGAAGTCTTCATCTAATTCTCTTTTTTCTTTAGTTTTAATTTCATGTACTTTTACTTTAAATGTAGCATCTTGTCCCTTTAGAGACTCTTCCATATAATCTTCTGGGAATGTTACTTTAATTTCTTTCTCTTCTCCAGATTTCATACCGATTAATTGTTCTTCAAAACCAGGAATAAAAGTATTACTTCCAATTTCAAGAGAATAGTTTTCTCCTTTACCTCCTTCAAAAGGTTCTCCATCTTTAAATCCTTCGAAGTCAATAACAACAACATCGCCATTTTCAACTTTACCGTTTTCATCTTTATTAACTAATTCTTCATATCTTTCAAGTAAATGTTCTATTTCATGATCTATTTCTTCTTTAGTTACTTTAACTTCATTAGGTTTAATTCCTAAATCTCTATATTTACTAATTTTAACTTCAGGCTTAGTTATAATTTTAAATGTAAAAGTTACACTATTTTCATCTAAGCTTTTTAAATTAGGTACAGGTTGTACTACTGGTATTAATTTATTTTCTTCTAAAGCTTTAGTATAAGCATCTTGCAATACTAAATCAGCAGCATCTATTAAATAATCTTGACCGAACTTTTTATCATAAATATTTTTTGGACATTTACCTTTTCTAAAACCATCTACAGTTACTTTTTTTACTTTTTCTTTAAAAGCTTTATCAACGGCATCAGTCCACTCTTTACCTTCTACTTTTATTTCAATGTCATGATAATTTTTTTTATTTTTTGTTTCTTTTTTAGTTTCTTTCTTTTCCATAAATATTTCCTCCAATACGTTTCTTATTATATATGATAAAACTTAGTTTTTCAACATTTAATTTTAATAAATTAGGAATTTGTTAAAATATACAAAAAATAACCAGAGCCTTCTAGAGTTTATCTGGTACTATATATTAATTTTGGAAAACTAGTTTCATTTATTAACTAAATTCTTAACTTTACGTTTTTGATATCCATTTACTATTGTTTCTCTTTTATCTTCTAATATTGCCATTTGTCTATCATATTCTTCCATCAAATCTTCAGCTTTTTTATCTATTTCTTCTAATTTAGGAGCAATATCTAATTGATTTGTACCATTTATTTGTCTTGAAGCTTCACTAAGTAAATAACTTAAATATGCTTTTCTTAACTCTAAACTTTTTTTAGGGTTAAATGTATCATCATTAATTATTATTTCTGTACCTTCTTTACCTAAAATAGTATCTAAATATCGTAAACTCATATCAACTTTCCAAGTAGAGTTTATAAAGGTAGGATTACTACAATTTTCAAAAGAGCAAGTCTTACTTTCTATATTACTATTTTTAACTATAATGTCACTAGCAGCTGTAGATAGATTTGATAATTTTCCATTTACATCAGCTAAGCTTAAAGACCTAGATTTAATACTAACATTATCAAATTCTATATCACCTTTTAATGATACATTATCGGCATTAGATATAGTAAGGTTACCATCTTTTATTATTATGACTTCACTATTTTCTATTGAAATTGTTTTACTGCTGTTACTATCTATTAAAGATAAAAACAATCTTTTGGCTTTAATCCATAAATCTAATTTTTCACCTTGAATTATAACAGATGTTTTAGGACCTGCTTTTATAATTGGAAAAGGATTTTTAATATATTCAAAGAAGTCTATAAAATTAATAGAAGAAATATTATCTTTTATTACATATTTACCTTGTTTTAACTCTTTTTTATTAAAGACTTTACCTTTAAAAAAGAAATATTTCAATGGTCCCATCTTTTTTCTTTTATCACTGTTATCGGTTTCATAACATATTATATAGTTTTTTTTCATGTAAATACCCCCTATTTTATAAACATTGCATCTCCAAATGAGAAGAATCTATATTTTTCTTTAACGGCAATATTATAGGCATTTAAAATATTATCACGCCCAGCTATTGCAGATACTAACATAATAAGTGTTGATTTAGGTAAGTGAAAATTAGTTATAAGTCCATCTATACTCTTAACTTCTTTTCCTGGATAGATAAAGATATTGGTAAAGTCACTATCTTCTTTAAATGTACCAAATTTTTGATATATTGTCTCTAATGTTCTTGTTGAAGTTGTTCCAACAGCAATAATTCTCTTACCATTTTCTCTTGTTTCATTAAGAATATTAGCGACTTCTTTACTTAGAGAATAAAACTCACTGTGCATTTTATGGTCTTCTATTTTTTCTTCTTTAACAGGTCTAAAAGTACCAAGACCAACATGGAGAGTTAGATAAACGATGTTTATACCTTTTTCTTTTATTTTTTCAAGTAACTCTTCGGTAAAATGAAGTCCTGCTGTAGGAGCTGCTGCACTACCTACTTCTTTAGCATAAACTGTCTGATATCTATCTTTATCTTCTAGTTTTTCATGAATATATGGAGGTAGTGGCATAGTACCAAGTTTATCTAATAATTCATAGAATATTCCTTCATAACTAGCGTTAAACACTCTAATACCTTCATCTTTTACTTCAGTACAGGTTAATTTAAGTAAGCCATCACCAAACGATACAACATCACCTACATGGATACGCCTAGCTGGTTTTACTAGTGTCTCCCAAGTATCTCCTTCTATATTTTTTAATAGTAAAACTTCTATTACAGCTTTAGTACTTTCTTTTTCACCGATTAACCTTGCTGGTAAAACTTTAGTATCATTTAATACTAAAGTATCACCAGGATTGAGATAATCTATAATATCATAGAAATGTTTATGCTCTATTTCTCCTGTTAATTTACTAAGTACCATAAGTCTTGAAGCATCTCTTTGTTTTATTGGTGTTTGAGCAATTAACTCTTCAGGTAAATAATAATCAAATTCTTCTACTTTCATAAATATTCCCCCTATTCTATATCGAGGCTAAATAAACCTCCTTGATAATTTATATTAAGTTCTTTATAAGCTTTTTCTGTTACCATTCTACCACGACTTGTTCTTTTTAAGTATCCTTCTTGTAATAAATATGGCTCAATTACATCTTCTATTGTCGAAGTTTCTTCACCAATTGATGAAGCTAGGGCATCTATTCCCACAGGTCCACCATTAAATCGTTCAATAATTGCTCTTAATAGTTGATGGTCAGTCTCATCTAGTCCACTTTTACCTACTTTTAATCTATCTAAAGCTTTTTCCATTACTTCTAAATCGATAGATTCTTTTTTATCAACTAAAGCAAAGTCACGTACTCTTTTAAATAGACGGTTAGCGATACGTGGTGTTCCTCTACTTCTTTTAGCAAGTTCAACTGCGGCTTCATCGTCTATTGGCATATCTAAGACTCTACTTGTTCTTTTAATTATTTCTGTTAACTCTTCTGTTGTATAAAACTTTAATTTAGAAATAATACCGAAACGATCACGAAGCGGTGCTGATAAATCGCCCACTCTTGTTGTGGCACCTACTAAGGTAAAAGGAGGTAAGTCTATTTTAATACTCCTAGAGCTTCCTTCTCCGCCGATTATTATATCTAAAGTAAAGTCTTCCATTGCAGGATATAGTATCTCTTCAATAAATCTTGGCATTCTATGAATCTCATCTATAAATAAGACATCTCCTGGTTCAAGAGTTGAAAGGATGGCTGCTAAATCCCCACTTTTTTCAATCGATGGACCACTAGCAGTTTTAATATTAACACCAAGTTCTCTTGCAATAATAAAGGCAAGAGTAGTTTTACCTAAGCCTGGAGGGCCATATAATAAAACATGATCTAATACTTCTCCTCTTATTTTACTAGCTTCAATAAAGACTCTAATATTTTCTTTGACTTCACTTTGACCAATATATTCATCTAAGACTTCAGGTCTAATAGTATTATCTACAACACCATCATCTTCTAATTCTTCTCCTGTTACAACACGTTCCATTCAATCACCTACTTTAATAATAATTTTAAGGCTTCTTTTATTTGGTCTTCTATACTTAAAGAATTATCTACTTTTAAGATGATACTCTTAATTTCTTTATCTTTATATCCCAGTCCAAGTAGTGCTTCTCTTAATTCTTCACTTGTATCTGTTACTTTCTCATCACCAGTAGTTAAGTCATCTAGTTTACCTTTTAAGTCAAGAATCATTTGCTTAGCAAGTTTTTCACCTATCTTAGGGAATTTTTTTAGATAAAGAATATTTTCTCTATTAATAGCATCACTTATTCCACTAATAGAACCTGTAGCGATAATAGGTAGAGCCATTTTAGGGCCTAGACCTTTAACACCAATAAGTTTTAGGAATAGGTCTTTTTCTTCTTTAGTTTTAAAGCCAAATAAACTATGTTCATCTTCTTTTATTTGCTGATATAAATAGACTTTATAATCATTTCCTTCTTCGAAAGCAAAAGGATTAGGTGTATTAATAAGATAACCTATCCCGTTATTTTCTAAGACAATAGCATTAGACATTACTCCTGTTACTTTTCCTATAATATAACTATACATCTAATCCTCTTTCATATTATGATGAACATCCTGAACATCATCGATATCTTCTAAAGCCTCTATTAAATTATATACTTTCTCTTTAGTTTCTTCATCAAGTTCTACTTCATTATTGGCAACATTTGTAACTTCGCTAGTTAAGAATTCAGCTACTCCCATATTAGATAGAGCATCTTTTACAGCAATAAATTTATCACTAGGTGTTGTAATTAAATAGGTCTCACCAGTATTTTCCATATCTAGAGCCCCTGCATCTAAAGCTGTTAACATTACTTCATCTTCATCATAATCACTAGGTATTTCGATAATTCCTTTACGTTCAAAGATATAACTAACAGAACCATCTGTACCTAAGTTACCTCCACGTTTAGAAAATGTACTACGCACCTGTGATGCTGTTCTATTACGATTATCAGTAAGACAATCTACCATAATAGCAACTCCACCTGGTCCATATCCTTCATATCTTATACTTTCATAATTTTCTCCATTACCAGAGCCTTTAGCTTTATCTATAGCTTTCTTAATATTATCTTTAGGCATATTTGCAGCTTTAGCTTTCTCAACAACTAATCTTAAAGCAGCATTACTATCAGGATCAGGTGTACCACTTTTAGCAGCTACATATAATTCCTTTGCAAGTTTTTGAAAAACTTTACCACGAGCTGCATCTATTAATCCTTTCTTTCTATGGATAGTAGCCCATTTTGAATGTCCACTCATTTTATAACCTCCTCTTCTTTCTTTACTATAATATCATATTTATCTAATTTGTTCTAGATTTAAGTTAAAAATAATGCTATTATTAGGAAAAGGTGATATAGATGGAAAAGTATATATTATTAGATAAGAAAATAAAAATTAGAACTTTAGATAAATTTATTGATAGATTTAAAGGCTATAGAATGTACTTATATCCTATTAAAGAAGGATTGTGTTATCCTAAGAAGAAAATGATTAATACTTATTTTAATTGTCAAAGAATTGATATTGTCGTAACTGATAAAGAGAATAATATCTTGGCTATTTATAATAATATTAAGAGTGAAAAGTTTATTAGGCCTAGATTAAGGGCTTATTATATATATTTACTACCTGCTAAAAGTACGAATCATTTAAAAGTTAATACGAAATTAAAAATAATTACAAAAGATAAATAGTTTGTTTCTTAATATAGTGTTATTTTTTTCAATTTGTGATATTATTATACAGTAGGTGATAAAATGAAGAATAAAAAAATTAATTTATTGAGTAAAAAAAGAATATTAGAGATATTAAAAGGAATATTAACTTTTGTTATTTTTTATTTTAGTAGTTATTTGCAGATTATTCCAATTATGCTGTTTAATATCGATGTTAATAACTATACAGCAAGTGATTTAGCAATTGTTAATACTTTTACCGATGTTATATTGGTAATAGTGTTGATAATACTTTATTTTAAAGATCTTAAAGAGATGTTTAAAAGATTTAAGAAAAATTATAAGACTGATTTAGATACAGGATTAAAATATTGGATTATTGGTTTAATTATTATGTGTGCAAGTAATATTTTAATTGGTATGTTTACATCATTAAGTACTTCTTCTAATGAAGAAGCTGTGCAAGGATTAATAAGTACTACTCCTTATTTAATGTTATTTACAGCTGGTATTTTAGCACCTATTGCAGAGGAGTTAACATTTAGAGAAGGATTTAGTAAGATATTTAAAAATAAATGGCTATATTGTTTTGCATCAGGATTTGTCTTTGGTCTTCTTCATGTTATAGGTAGTTCTAATCCTTTAGAGTATCTTTATATAATACCTTATGGTAGTTTAGGTTTCTTCTTTGCTTTAACAAGATTTGAAACGAAGAGTATTTATCCATCTATTTGTATGCATGCTCTTCATAACAGTGCTTTAGTTTTATTATCAATTTTCGCTTATTAATATAAAGCAAAAAAATAACATGTTTTTACAAGCATGTTATTTATTTTTTTCCATCATTTTCTTGGCCATTTTTAAGATAAATTTATTAGTTGCAGATACTTTTTCTCTGTCTTTTTTATATCCTAATGTTTTTAAAGCGTTGTCTGCATAGTCAACACATAAGTCAACTCCAGAAATAAAGCTTGCCATATTAGAGCCTAAAAAGACAATAGGTCCTGCCATTTCTGCACTTTCTGCAAGGCGATGAGCGACTCCTGTTTCAGCAAGTAGAGCTTCTTCTCCACCAGCCATTTTTTCAAATTCGTCTTTCATACCAGTATCAGTAGAACCTGGCATTACATTATTAACGCGGATACCTTGTTTTCCTAGTTTAATAGAGGCTTCACAGGCATACTCTGATAAACATCTTTTAGAGTACATGTATGCAAAAGTTGCAGGTGCTATTTTGGCAAGAGGTTCTACTAC
>CALWAJ010000023.1 GCA_944373065.1 uncultured Bacilli bacterium | reverse complement strand
TTAATATAGTGATTTTTTGATTAGATAGTTGTAATTATTTCATCTAAACTACCTAGAGTATTGTAGAAACTGTTATAAATGTATCTGTTCCATCATCATATTGATTCTCTTCTGGTATATTATTAAGTAAGACTGTTGATGCTTCTTCTGCTACTCTATCTCTTCCATAGACATTTACTTGTACTGAGAACTGTAAATTTCCTCCATCTCCTTGGGGATTATAATCTTCATCTACATACATCCTAAGTCTATAAGTATTACTTTCACTACTACTCATACTACTTGTATATAAACTCATCTCATTAGCAGGTCGGCCTGTAAAGTTATTAGCATTTGTCTCTTCATTATACGTTTCTGGACTCATTACTTGTTCTTCTGTACCATCACTAGTTAATCTAGTTAGATATAACTTTATATTAGAACCATCTATCTTTCTTTCACTTGTTGTTACATCTTTAGCACTTATTTCATAATTAATATTTACAGCTCCTGTAATAGTACTACTTACTGTAAAATCAAAATACTCTCCAGGATTTAATCTTTTCATACCTGTCTCATCCGTTGTAGGTAATGCTCCGTCTAAGGATATAGTATTACTACTTTCAGTATAACTCATCGTAATAGAACCTGTAGTTATGGTATTTTCTCTTTGTCCTACTCCAGTAAACTTAAAAGCTGCATAACTTACTCCTATTAATACTATTACTAATAATAACATTAATCCTATTATTAATATTTCTTTTCTTGTCTTTGTCATATTCATTCTCCTTACTACTTATTCTTATCTATATCCCATATTCTTATACTTTAAATATAAATATATTTGACATTTCATCAATCTATCTTAAACTATTCTTATATTCAAAACTATTATAACATATTCTCGTCTATTTCCCCAATGTTTTTTAAAATAAAAATGAGCTAATGTGTTAACTCATTTATTATGGTCTTAATGCTGTTATAGGAACAATATATATACCAGTCTCTTTATCTTTTACCACTGATGTGAAATTTCCTGTTATTATACACATAAATTTAGGCTTAGTTATCATATTATCGTAAAATTTTAGTAATTCTTTTTTAGCAGTTTCAATAGCATTATAGCCTAGTTTTATTTCAATCGCTGCATAATCACCATTAGAAAACTCTAAAATTGAATCAACTTCTAAACCTGTTACGTTATCTCTAAAATGATATAGATGTCCACCTAAATATTCTATATATATTCTAAGATCCCTTTCTACTAATGATTCAAATAAAAAACCAAATGTTTTTAAGTCTTTAAGTAGTTTATCAGCATTTATATTCAAAGAGGCACAAGCAAGTGATGGGTCTGTTAAATGTCTTTTAGGTGATTTACCTATTCGTTCTTTAGAACGATAGTTTTCACTATAGGCTTCTTGATTTTCTATTATATGTAATCTATCTAGTACATCTAAGTAATCTCTTAAAGTTATTCTACTTTCAATTAATTCAGACTTATTTTCATAGCTTTCTATATCTTTTATAAGCGTTTCATTACTAACAACAGTGGATTCATTTCTTGATAATGATTTAAGTAGCATTCTCATTTTATTTTTGTCTCTTTTTTTATCATCATTCATATCTTTATCAAGAATAGATTCTATATAACTTTTAGGTATTAATCCTACTTTGTCAGCATCTACTTTTATATTACTTGGCCAGCCACCTCTTACTATTATATTAGCAAGTTCCTTTAGAGAAGGTATTTTAACATTAATATTTTTCTGATTATCTTCTAGCATTGCTGTTAGGGAGGCATCTCCAGTAGAATCTCCTGATTCATAAAGTGACATAGTATACATTTTTATTTTACCAATTCTACCTGCTCCCGAATGGAATACTTCTTTTTTTCTCTCATCATTTAATTCTGTTGAGCATGTTAATATATATTTACCTTTTTTAGAATCTTCATCACATTTTCTTCTTACTTTATCCCATATTTTAGGTACTAAGTGCCATTCATCTATTAGTTCAGGTTGTTCTTCATTTAATATTAGTTCTAAATCAAGTAATGCTCTTTCTTTAGTTTCATCATCATCTAAATATACAGCACTTTTTGCATGCTTAGAAGATGTCCATGTTTTTCCACACCATTTTGGTCCTTCAACTGATAAGGCTCCAAAAACTTTTAAATAGTCATCTAAGTTTTTATCAATTAATCTTGGCATATATTCATCTTTATTAAAGTTCATAAAGAAATCACCTCTATATAGAGATGATAACATATTTTTATAGTTTATTCAATATTTAATATACATTTTTTAAAGAATTTGATATACAAATTTTAAAAGTTTTGATATACAATTTTTAAAAGTTTGTGATTACGTAATATACTCCAAAACCAACAGCAAGTATTAAGATTAAAGAGAATAGAAACTTTAAGAATCCTAAAAATTTAGATGGCTTAACAAATTCTTCTTCCTCATCATCTGTTTCAAAATCTTCTTCACTTAAATCAAGACTCTTAGTATAAAATGATTTATCTATTTCATCTTTTAAAGACATGGTCTTTTCTTTAACTTTATCTAGCTTTTTAGGATCTTCTTCTATCTTTTTATCTTCTATCTTAGTAGCGATAGGCTTTAATACTTCTTCATTTACATTAGTAGCCATTAAATCACTAAGTAAGCTATTATTGTCATTATTCTCAGCTTTATCTATCTCTTCTCTTAATTCTTTAGAAGTAATTGTATGAATTAAATCTTCTAATTCTTTTTCATTTTCTATAGGTTTATGTCTAAGTTTAGTCTCTTCTTTAAATTTTTCTAAATCTTCTTTACTACTTTCTAAGATATTATATTTCTCATTATGTAGTTTTCTTTTCTTTTCTTTAGAATCTTTTTCTCTTAGTTCTTTCGCTTCTTCTAGAACTTTATTGATATCATAAGTTTTATGTTCATCATTATAAAGAAAGTTAAATTCATCAAGCTCTTTTTTTACAGTAGGTTTTTCTACATTTATATCATAATCTTTAAGACTATGATACCCTTCTCTTGTTCGATAATTCTTTTTAGCAGCATTTAATTCAACAGCTTCTATTTTAGAAACGTCTGTAAGAGTTGTATATTTTTCTAATCTTCCTAAGTCATTGTATAAGTCTTTATTTTTTTCTGTTCTACTTCTAACGCGATTTATATTAGAATTATCATAGCGTTCCATTCTTCCCATGATATCACCTACTTTACTATTTACTACAATAATATCATACTATTTAGAAAATTTAAAGTAGGCAAAAGTATAAAAATAAGATATAATTAAAACGGAGGGATTAAAAATGAAAGTAAAAGTTAATAAAGATGCTTGCATAGGATGTGGAGCATGTGAACAAATATGCAGAGATGTTTTTGAACTTAACGACGATGGATTAAGTGAAGCGAAAGTAGAAGAAGTTAAAGAAGAATTTCAAGATGAAGTAAGAGATGCAGCAGATTCTTGTCCTACTGGTGCAATTGAGATTGAAGAAGGTCAAGAAGAAAAAGCTGCTTAATCTTGATAAAATAATACATGTAAAAGAAGCTTTATTTATGGGCTTCTTTTTGTATGATTTGAAACAATATACATAAGTTATATAAAGAGCTTAAGTTGCTTATTTTAAAAAGTAATAATGCAATTAATTACTATTTTGGTGTAAACACCGAAATCGTTAAAAGTTAAAATTAAAAGAGCAAAACAATGCTCTTATTTTTTTTCTAAACTATAGACAATAGCGACTTCTTTAGGGGTTAGTTTTCTATATTCACCACTATTTAGACCTTTTAAATCAAAGATAAATTCTCTCTCTCTTCTTAGTTTTAAGACAGGAAAGCCTACTGCTTCAAACATTTTCTTTACTTCATGATTACGTCCTTCATGTATTGTTACTGTTAGCATAGAAGTATTAGTCTTATAATCAGTCTTTCTTAACTTAACTTTAGCTTTCTCATAACTTATACCATCTACTGTAACACCATTTTTTATAGTATTAATGGCATCTCCTTTAATAATACCTTTAACTTTAACGATATATACTTTCTCAACTTTATCACTTGGATGCATTAAGATATTGGCGAACTCTCCATCATTAGTAAGTAGTAAGACTCCTGTTGTATCATAATCAAGGCGTCCTACTGGATAAATTCTCTCATGACATGGTATTAAGTCAACTACAGTCTTCCTTTCCTTGTCATCTGTAACACTTGTTATTATTCCCCTAGGTTTATTAAGTAGATAATAAACTTTTTTTTCTTTTTCAATTTGTTTACCATCTACTTTAATTATATCTTTATTAGTTACTTTAGTACCTAATTCAGTAACTGTTGCACCATTAACTGTAACTCTTCCCTCTTTAATTAGCTCTTCAGCTTTACGCCTTGAAGCAATTCCTGCATTTGCTATTACTTTTTGTAATCTTTCCATTATTAATCACTACCTTTTCTATAGTTTCTTAACTTTTTGTCTATTTAATTTTCTATCTAAAAACTTTACTATACCATCTTCATTGTTAGACTCTGTAACTTCTTTTGACTTGTCTTTAATCTCTTCTAAAGCATTTCCCATCGCTACACCTAAGCCAACTTCGGCCATTACTTCTAAGTCATTTAGTCCATCACCAAAGAAAATCATCTCATCTAAACTTATATTTTCCATTTTTCCTAACTCTTTTAAAGTATTCGCTTTATTTACTCCTTTAGGATTTATTACAAGCCACTTATTAATGCTATCAGAGTCTTGCATTATGAAGCAATTAACATTGTTATATTTAGTGCTTATTAACTCATAATAATCTTTTACCTTGTCTATATCTTTTAAGAATGCATTCATTCTAGCCACTGGTTCACCTATTTCCTCAATACTACTAATATCTCTGATAAAATCAAGATTGCTATTTTTCTTATTAATATATATGTAATACATATTATCTGTCACATAATCTATTTGTTCACAAAGACTCTCTATTTCCTCTGTAATAGTTTTAGCAGTGTCTTTATCTATATTTCCTTGATAAATCATTTCATTGCTATCTACATTATAAATAGATACACCATTATTTATAATAAGATAATTAAAGATATCTAAAGGTATTACATCTTTTGCACTCTTTAATGTTCTTGCTGTTACACCTACTATTAAATAACCTAAGTCTTTATATAATTTTAAAATGTTTTTTGTGTTTTCTGATATAGTTTTATCATCTCTTAAAAGAGTACCATCAAAATCCATGGCAATTAGTTTGTAATTCATATTATTAAACCTCCTGTTTTTATTAATAATTAAAGGAACTAACATCTCATCTTCTGTTAATCCAGCGTGCATTGATACTAGTTTAACTGAGTTTTCATTATATCTAAAATATTTATTAGAAATAGCGACTGCTAAGTAATCACCTATAGAGTCTTTAAAGAATTTATTTTCATAACCTATTCCAAATAATTTATTTTTTATAACTTCTTCTTTAGTATATAAAATAAAATCATCTTTAAAGTATTGGTTAAATAATTGTTCAAATTCTTGTTTTTTTCCCTCTTTAATAAAGAAAGCACAGGCTCTACCTTCAATAGAGATATCATGTTTTAAGAGATTAAATACATCTTTATAATCACTTAATGTTATAGGAATAGAATTTATATGACCATGGTCCGCTGTTACTATAACTAGAGTATTTGTATCCTTTAAATTATCACATAGTTCTTTAGTACTTTTATCAAGCTCTTCATAAAGTTTTATAGTAATATCAGAGTCTGTTCCTTCAATATGAGTAGTATGGTCTGGCTCATCATAATAAGCATAGATAAACTTTTTATCTTTATCTTTACATAAATTAATTATTCTATTATTTAAATCTTCTAAATCACTATAAGGATTATTATCAAATGGAACTAGTTTATAAGCTTTATATTTCTCATTTATTAAATCTATAATACTCTTATAATGATAATATTTATTGGCAATAGAGTTTTTAGATACTAATATATCTGTATCTTTTTTAGTATTTAAGAACATAGTAACTGTCTCATCTATTTCTTTAAAATATAAATTCCATCCTAGCCAACCATGTTCTAGAGGATTTAATCCTGATAAAAGTGATGTCGTAGATGCTGTTGTAGTTGGTGGGAAAACTGCTTTTATATCAGTTAATTTATTTGTTCTTAAAAATGACTTTTCATCTAAGTTTCTATTTAAAATATTAGACCCCATGCCATCATAAATTAATAATACAACATTATCATAGTTATCTTCTTCTAAAATTTTATCTAGTTTTTTTAATGTCGTATGATATGGTGTTATATCA
Source organism: uncultured Bacilli bacterium (assembly GCA_944373065.1). Taxonomy (GTDB): domain Bacteria; phylum Bacillota_I; class Bacilli_A; order RF39; family UBA660; genus Onthousia. Next base: position 8,981 of record CALWAJ010000023.1, on the reverse strand, counting down.
AAATACTTTAAAATAGAATTTGTAAGGTTAGTTAAACAGTTTTCATAATCAGGATATATTATTTTCATTTAAATTCCCCCTATTAAAGAAAAAGAAGATATTATTCTACTTCTACTAAAGATAGCTTATTATCTTCATGAACAAAAGTAAGAGTTGCTTTAGTAGGATAATCCATATCTTCTTTATATTTTATAGAAACTTCTACTTTATAAGCATTATCATCTGTAAAATCTGTTCCTATAGTATATTCTATATTCTCGATATTATCAATTGTAACTTCTGTAACTTCTGGTAATTTTTGATTTCTATTACCATAAATATCATTTTCTACATACTTGTAAACGGTATCTTCACTTTTTTCTAAAAAGTTAGTCTTAGCATTAGTATGAACAAAATCAATTCCTCCTACATCAGTATTAGCAAGTTTATCATCTAAGGTATAAAAATCCATTATAAACATTTTACTAATCTGTTCAAGATAGGCTTTTTCATCAACATTTTTCTTACTTAAAATGTCTTGTAATTCTTGAAACATCTTTTTATATCTGTCATTTCTTGTAGATTTTAAGGTATAACCATATTCTTTAATCTCATTTTCAACAGTTGCTGTTCTAACTGCTTTAGGCTTTACACTTTCATATGCAATAAAACCTAAACCTGCTACTATTAAAAGAATTGCTATTACTAATATTACTTTTACTTTTTTCTTTAATTTCATATTTTTGCTCCCCTCTAATTTTCTTTAGATACTGTTTTATTATTCGCTTCTTCTTCACTATTTGGGTTAAATAAGTCAAAGACAATCGCTTTATTTGATACATTTAGTAGTTTTTCAGCATATTCATTATTTTTTGTTATATAGTCTTCATCAATTATTTCATCTTTAAGAAGCTTATACTCTCCTTTTTGACTATTATAATACATTAGATTTGTTACCCAATTACCATTAGGAAAGACAACAATATTATCATCTTTTATTTCAAATATATCATGTCCTAGGGCATATTTATTATAAAATCCTAACATATTACCAATTGTAGGCATTACATCATACATTCCCATTGTATAATCAATTTGTCCTTTAACTTTACCATCTTTAGTCCAAATAATAAGTGGTACTTTACGATCTAGTTCATAATCAAAACTATCATAGTCAACATAAGTAGGATCATCTTCATCTTTTATATCATCAGTTACAGGATCATAATTATACATTAGATTAAATTCACTTCTTGGAAGTCTAGCATCATGATCACCAAATATAATAACAACTGTATTATCTAATAGTCCTGCTTCATCCATTTCATTAAAGAACTCGCCTAAGGCCTCATCAGCATAATGAACTGACTTGAAATAATTACCTAGTTTAGTGCCTTCTAAATATGGCGCTTCTACCTCTTCCTGCGTTCCATCTTCATTAGTTATAGTAGTTTTCATAGTAACAGGAAATTCTCCATATTTATCAGTATCAGAGAATGGTGTATGATTTGTTAAAGTTATGATATAACCATAGTATTTATCATGTTTTTCACTTATTTTCTTAATTTTTTCGACAGATTGAGCGAAAAATTCTTTATCTGATAAACCTAAACCTATTACATTTTCATCATCAACATCATATGTTTCTTTACTATAGAATTTATCATATCCTAAAGACTCATGCATAGCACGTCTATTCCAGAAATCAGCATTATTAGCATGCATACTGAAAGTGTAATAACCTTTATCTTTAAGTAATGATGGGGTTGAGATATAAGTTCTATCAAAGTAACTTACAAAAGCAGTACCACTTTGAGTTGGCATAAGACTTGTATTATAAGTTAACTCAGTATCACTACTTGTTCCTACACTTACTTGTGAATAAAAATTATCAAAGTATAATCCTTCTTTAATCATTTTATTTAGATTAGGTGTTACTTCTTCACCATTAAAAGTTCTATTTATAGCGATTCCTTGCATAGATTCTGCATGAATTACAATTACATTACGTCCTTCAAAGATATCTGTATATTTATTAGTATAATTTTGTTCATCTGTTCTATCAGCATAATATTCAGTAAATTCTTTCTTAGCATCGTCATAACCAAACATAGCCGTTATTTTAGGTTGGATACTTGCTACTATATCATTTCCTTGATACATATAAATACCAAATCTCATAACTATATATTCTCTATTCCATTGCTTAACAAATCTACTTATTTCAAGACTTGATAAAGTTACAATGAATATGACAAGAATAACAGCACCAGTTAAAATAGTATTTTTAAATTTTTTAAATCTTTTATCTTTTGTATATATCTTATATTGGTCATTTTTGGCAAGACGATGATAATAATAGATGAAAAAAATAAGGGGTAAGATATAAACTAAATCTTTTATTTGTAAAACATTTTCAACGACAGCATCTCCTACTTCACCAATATACTGAGTAAGTGATAACATGGAAACACTGGCAAAAGATGTATAGAATGTATAATAAGCTGAATTAATTGTACATATTGCAGTAAAGATAATAGCCCATACTAATAAATAAACATATCTTTTCTTACCTTTAAATAAATATGAGAAGGAACCTATAATAGTAACAACTGCTATATCTGCTATTATAGGTTTAAAAGATAAGTAATTTTCCATAGTTGGCATTGTAAAAAATCTAAGTAATGTAGAATTTATAACACAAACTAAGACATAGACAATAAAAAGTTTATTGTCTTTAAAATAATTACTTATCAGTTTTTCTTCTTTAATTCTTTTAAGTTTTTTAATTAATTTATATTTGAATTTAATTATTTTTTTCTTCATAATTACCTCACTTCCTAGACATTATATCATTTTACTTTATATTTTTCAATTTACTATGCCTAATATAACAAAAATGATAGATTAATTTGTAAATTATTAGAAGTATAAAGATAATCTGACTAAATAAAACTATTACAAACATATTATCATGTTGATAGATATTAGCAGTATTTGTTAAAGAAGTATTATTAGTAATTGCTAAAGAAATAAAGTTGGTAAATAAAAATAAATGAATAATAGTAAATGTATAAGTAATTATTTTATTTAGTTTGGTAAGATTTGACTTTAAATTAGTATATATTAATATAATTAAAGAAATAATAGCTGTTAGGATATAAAATACTATATTTGGAAAATAGAAACACCGCATTATAGTTTTTATTATTTCACTTAGAACAGAGATTATATCTTCTTGGAAATAAAATACTAAACAGGCAAAAAAGAAGATTATTAAGGAAATTAAAGTTAGTTTTACTTTCTTATTACATCTTTTTTCATTATATAGCAAAAATATATAAAGAATAATAAATATTAGAAATATTTCTATATTTAGAAAAGATTCAAAAGGTAATTTTAGAAAAGTAAGTAGTTTATCTATAAAGCTTAAATCCATTTTTATCCTCCTTTTTATTCTTATATTTCTTCAAATATATATATAGTTTGATTATAATCATCATTATGAGTACAAGTAATTAAAGTTAATGTTTTTATATTATAATTTCTATATATTGCTACTTGGCCAGTTTTAGGTTGATTATATACTTTAGTAAGTTTATATTTATAATCTTTAGCCTCATAACTAACAGTTGCTGTATCTCCTATTTCTAATTTATAAAGATTATCAAAAAAAGAAATATAGGCATTACCAGAATGAGCCATTAGAATAAAGTTACCTTTAGCTTTATCTGGATAGTCAGCTTCTTTAGCAATTGCTATATTATATTCTATATTGTTATATTTAGAATTTTTAGAAACAAAGCCTCTTTTTAGTTTAATTTTAGGTATTGATAATTGGCCTATATATGTATAGTTAGCTTTTTTATCATTTTCTTCTCTTACGGCATTATTTTCATCAGTTACGATTAGATTTTCAGTATTTATACTGTTAATAGTTGTGTTATCTTTATTTATATTCATTTGGAAGATAGCAAGACGCATTTCTTCAAATACTTCACCACGTAATTTAAGTAGTGGGGTGCTAAAAAATACTATTATTCCTATTATAAGGAAGAAAAAGCCAACTTTAAAGAGCTGGCTTTTTATATTTCTACTTTTCTTTTGCATGCTTTGGTCTTTTAGCCACAACTATTAAGAAAATACCTGCTATTATAATTAGACTTCCTATACCATAGACAATAAAGGAATTACTACTAGTATCTGGAACTGGTATATTTGGTGTGTTTTCAATTACTACTTCTGTTGTATTTCCTTCAGTAATTTCAAAAGTTTTTGTTGTTATTTCTGCAGAATATCCATCTGGTATTACTGCTTCTGTAATTGTATAAGTACCTACAGGTAATGTTAAATCTACATCTTCTCCAGTTGTTTCATAACGATATACTTCTTTACCACTCTTATCAGTTATTGATAAAGTCGCTCCTTTTATACCTTTACCTGTTGAAGCATCTATTTTACTAATTTTAACTTTTCCAGTTGGAATTTCGTATTGTAATGATAAATCACTACTAACTTTATCTGCAATTATTTGTCCTAATAGGGCTCTTTGATATTCGTTTCTGCTAACACTATCTACATAGAAGTAAGCATTATGTACAGAAAAGTTACCTGATATATTAACTTGTAAATTAATTTTGTAATCTTTTACTTCACTTATAGGAATTCTTAATTTGAATCTTTCATTTGGTGAGAAAGTAGTTTGACTTACACCAGATTCATTTAAAACTTGAATATTACTATTATTAGCATTAACTGTGTAATTAACAAAATTATTACTTGAATTACTTGTAACAGTGATAGGTGAAGTTTCAATATATTGGTCTGTCATTGTATAAGTAATAGAGTTAGAATCTATTGCATTTAAAGCTGGAGTTGTACTACCAGGATTATATGCCATAGCATTTGTTAATAGTTCCTGTATATATGGTCCATATGTTTCATTATTGATGATAGCTGTCTTTTCTGCTACTGTAAGGTTGTTTTCATATTGATGGGCAGCAGGTTCACTATAGGCTACATCACGTCCTGGATCAGTTGGTCCACTTGAATAACCATTAGCAATATCTAGATACCACCATACTGCTAATTGATTTATATAATATATTAAGACTTTTTCTTCATCAGAAGAAACTGTATTTAGAAGTTCTTGTGGTAGAGTATCACCATGTTCAATAATATAGATTAAACCAGGATATTTAACAGCAAGACTTGCATCTATTACTGATTTATCTTTTACATAGGTTCTTCCACCTTCCATTTTTAGTTTTCTATCCATACAGTAGATATTAGCTAATCTGCTACCACCTGTTGTTCCATAGAACTCTTTAGGAGTGGTAACAATTGTATCTTCATATGTTATGTAGTGAGCAAATTCTGCTGGAAGTCCATCTTCTGGTACTTTTACAGAAGTAAAACTATCTGGAAGTTTTTCTACTACAGCAGCATAGCTTTCATTAGGTTCGATAAAGAAACCTATTATTAATATAATTGCTAATAAACAGCAAGATACTATTCCTATTTTTTTTACATCACTAGAAGCTTTATCAAATTTTTCTTCATTTCTTTTGTTTTTAGTTCTTTTTATTTGTCTTTTTGAACTCATTTTATTAGAACTCATATAATCACCTTACCTTATATAGAGTATAGCAAATAGAAGAATTTTTTTCAAGAAATTTCAAATATTCTTTCAAGATTAAAAGTAGGGTTGTCAATATTTGTATAAAGACTGGCTAGAATATCACCTTCTTTTATCTCATCACCTATTTCTTTTTTTATTACGATACCAGCATTATAATCTATTTTCTCATCTTTACTTTTACGGCCTGCTCCTAAATATTCACTAAGTTTAGCAATATTTAGAGCATTTATATCTTTTAAAGTTCCATTTTTATTAGCTTTTATATTATAAACTTTAGCATTAATTTCTAATTCATCTATATTACCATGTTGATATTTAACAAATTCTAAAAATTTATCTAGGGCTTTACCATTTTGTAGATTTTCTTTAACTTCAACCATCGCTTTATCTTCACTTATTCCTTTACCTAAAGATACCATTTTACTAGCTAGAGTAAGTGATAAATCAAGAAGGTTTCCTTTAGTATTACCTTTTAATACATCAAGTGCTTCCATTACTTCTAATTTATTACCAATATTATGTCCTAGAGGTCTATTCATATCAGAAATAACAGTTCTAATTTCTTTTTGATAGTATGTACCTATTTTTATTAGGAGACTAGATAAACGTTCTGCTTCTTCTTTTGTTTTAATAAGGGCACCGTTTCCTACTTTTATATCTATTACGATTTTATCAGCACCACCTGCTATTTTTTTACTCATTATGCTACTAGCGATTAAAGGAATAGAATTTGTAGTAGCAGTTACATCACGAAGAGCATATACTTTTTTATCAAGAGGAGCTAAGTCTTTAGTTTGACTTGTAATAACAAGGCCAATCTCCTTGGCTTGTTTTTTTATCTCTTCTTCAGTAAGGTCAACAGTAAAACCAGGAATAGATTCTAATTTATCTATAGTTCCACCAGTATAACCTAAGCCTCTACCACTCATTTTTATAACAGGTACATTGCAGCTTGCAACAAGAGGAGCGATTATTAAGGTTGTTTTATCACCTACTCCACCTGTTGAATGTTTATCTACTTTAATAGCATCAATAAAACTTAAATCAAGAACATCTCCACTTCTAATAAAGATATCTGTAAGAGCAAATATTTCACTATCACTCATATCATTAATACAAATTGCCATTAGAAAAGCACTCATCTGATAGTCTTTTACTTCTCCTTTTAAATATCCCATAAAGATAGTTTCTAATTCTTCTTTAGTTAATTCATATTTATTAGCTTTCTTACTTATTATATCTAATATCATTAGTATCACCTAATCTAATAATAGTTAAAAAAGTCTCTAATTACAAGAGACTTCACAATATTTTACAAATATTAAATTTATTTTTATCTGCAACATTTTTTATTCTATAAGTTATATATGCACCTGTTCCAAGTACAAGTATTAAGATAAGTCCTATTCCTATATATAAAGCACTGTTTGTTGTTGGATTACTTCCTAAAGTATTATTATACCAGGTATCTACCTCTTTCTTTATAAATGAATCTGTTCCATTATCATAGGTATAGCCACTATATTTTGGGTCATTTACTTTTAAATTATATGGTGTTATTCCAATTACTCCTGATATTTCTTCGCTAAATGACGTAGGACCAGTCCCATTATAAATTAACCTTAAACTTCCATCACCATTTACTCTTATTATTTTACAGTACATCTTATCTTCTTTTGAGGCTAGTTCCCTACATTCGCAATCTTCTTCATTCTCTACAGCTTTTAAACAACTATCTTTTGTTTGATAGTATCGTTCCCCACTTCTATACACATAATAATCTTCATCATATGCTCCAAATACTAAGTTAGTTGTATTTCCTTTTTTATATTCACTACTTTCTACTATTATGCTTTTAACCATCATTCCTAAATAATTAATATTTAATGTTACTACAAATAAAAGCACTACCATTAATATCTTTTTATTCTTCGCATAAAAACTATCTCCCAATACTAATATTCTATCCTAATTACTATCCTTTAATTCAATTATTTTTCTTAAATAAAAATAAGAGCTAGTCTTCTAGTCTCTTACTTATTATGTCAATCGCTTTATTTGGATCTTCAATTATTAAATTATGAATATCTTCTAATTTACGTAGTCCCATAACAAAGGCAATTTCTTCTTCGGCCATACTAGTAGTTTTTTTCTTCTTACCTTTTGGCTTGACTGGATTATCATATCCTAAAAGATAATCTACATCTACATTTAGAACCTTTCCTAATTTTGTTAGTGTGTCTAAAGTTGGGACTCTCGTGCCATTTTCATAACAACAAATACTCACTTTTGTAACATTTACACGCTCGCCCAACTCGCGTTGCGTTAATCCGTTTGAGATACGCAACTCTTTTAAACGTTTACCTAGTAACATATTTGTCTCTCCTTAATTAATTGTTTACTAAACTATAAAACTTTTTTACAGTAAAAGTCAACTATTATTTTAAATTTATTGAAAAATAAGCATAAAAATGACTATTTATCATTATTCTTGACATTGTCTTTCTTCTTATTTGACAGAAAAGTAACCTTGTCTGCTACTACTTCTAAGAAGTATCTAGAGCCTTCTTCAGTTTTGATAATATTACTTTGAAGTCTTCCTCTAATACCAACTATATCACCAACTTGGCAATACTCTTTAGTAAGTTTAGCTTTTTCTTCCCAAAGAGTACAATTTACAAAATCAGTTTCATATACACCATCCATGTTCTTAAAAGAACGAGGAATAGCTAGAGAAAGAGTTCCTACTTTCTTGCCAGATTCTGTTTCTCTTATTTCAATATCTTTGGTTAGGCGACCTACTAAGATTAAGCTGTTTAACATATAATTCCTCCTTTCGCAACTAAGGTAGCATATATCTTATTTTGTTGCAAAAAGAGAAAATTAAAAATTCAAGTTTTTTTTGCTCTCAATTTTCAATTTTCTCTAGGCACTTTTTAAATTTTGAAAGCTAAAAAGTCTTGAATTTACAAAATTACAAGTTTTTTTTCAAAAGTTGATTTAGTTCAACAGCATACTCCATAGGTAGTTCTTTTCTAAACTCTTCTAGAAAGCCTAAAACGATTAATTCTTCACAAGTTTCTTTAGGAATCCCTTTACTTTCCAAATAGAAAATATTAGCATCATTTATCTTAGAAACAGTCGCTTCATGTTCTATAGTACTAGTGTTATTAGAGACTATATTTGTAGGTACAGTATCACTTATACTATCTTTATCTAGTATTAAAGTGTCGCATTTTATCATAGAGTATGAGTTAGTGGCATCTTCTTTAATCTTAACATCACCACGATATGTGGAAACACCACCTGCTCTTGCAATACTTTTAGAGATTATCTTACTGTTAGTATTTTTACCTAAATG
>CALWAJ010000022.1 GCA_944373065.1 uncultured Bacilli bacterium | reverse complement strand
GATACGGCTACTAAGCTTTATGAAGAACAAAATAGAGTTTTAGAAGGTTATGTTGAAGGAACTGTTTCTATGGAAGAATATGTTAATCAGATGGTAGATTTAGGTTATGATATATCTAAACATACAGTTATCGTTTCTATTGTTACTATTGTTATAAGTTTACTTTACTATGTTGTTTATCCATGTTATAATAATGGGCAGACTTTTGGTAAGAAGTTAATGAAAATAAAAATAAAGAAAACTAATGATACAGAACTATCTATGAATGATTTACTTATAAGAAGTATGATTAATAATAGTATTTTAGTTAATATTATTAATATTGTTTTAGTACTTTTCTTGAATAAAAATATATATTTAACTACTAGTAGTTTATTTAGTACTATTCAATATTTAGTGCTTATTATTAGTTTAATAATGATTGCATTTACTAAGAATGCACAAGGGTTACATGATAAAGTTTGTAAGACTGAAGTAGTTCAAGCTGATACAGTGAAGGAGGATGTTTTATGCACGAACGGAAATTAACAGAACAAGAAATAGTTAGAAGAGATAAAGCTCTTAAATTAAGAGAGCTAGGGTATGACCCATTTGGAAGTAGATATGATAGAGAAGATTATGCTAAAGATATAAAAGAAAAGTATGAAAGTGTTGATCATGATGCTTTTGAATCTATGACTGATACTGTTAAAGTAGCAGGTAGAATTATGTTTATTAGAAAGATGGGGAAAGCTTCATTTTTCTCTATTAAAGATAAGAGTGGTTCTATTCAAGTCTATATATCTATTAATGATGTAGGAGAAGATATTTATACATTATTCAAGAGTGCTGATATTGGAGATATTGTTGGGGTTTATGGTAAAGTTATGAAGACAAGAACAGGAGAAGTAACTATTAAGTGTTTAGAATATACTCCTTTAGTTAAGGCTTTAAGACCTCTTCCTGAGAAGTTTCATGGACTTACTGATGTTGAAGAAAGATATAGAAGACGTTATGTTGATTTGATGATGAATGATGAGTCTAGACGTGTTGCTTTTTTAAGACCAAAGATTATTCGTTCTATTCAAAGCTTTTTAGATAATAGAGATTTTGTAGAGGTAGAAACACCTGTTTTATCAACACTTTTAACCGGTGCTTCAGCTCGTCCTTTTGTTACTCATCATAATAGTCAAGACTTAGATATGTACCTTAGAATTGCCTTAGAATTACCTTTAAAGAGACTTTTAGTTGGTGGTATGGAAAAGGTTTATGAAATAGGACGTGTCTTTAGAAATGAAGGAATGGATCCTAAACATAATCCAGAGTTTACTCTTATGGAAGTTTATGAAGCTTATTCTGATTTAGAGGGTATGATGGATTTAACAGAAAAGATGTTTGTTAATATTGCCGAGAATGTTATTGGTAAGATGGATTATCATTGGAATAATCAAGATATTAACTTAAAAGGACCATGGAAGAGAATTAGTATGGTTGATTCAATTAAAGAGAAGACTGGCATTGACTTAAAAAAAGAAATGAGTGTTGATGAGGCTTTAGAACTTGCAAAAGAACATAATATTGAAGTTCAAGAACATGAGAAGACAGTAGGTCATATCATTAATCTTTTCTTTGAAAAGTATGTAGAAGAAACTTTAATTCAACCTACTTTCTTATATGGGCATCCTGTAGAGATTTCTCCACTTACTAAGAAAAATAAAGATGATCCTAGATTTGTAGATCGTTTTGAATTATTTGTTGCAGGTAGAGAAATGGCTAATGCTTATACTGAGTTAAATGATCCAGATGATCAGTTAGATAGATTTGAAGAACAATTAAAAGAAAAGAATTTAGGTAATGCTGAAGCGAATGATATAGATATGGACTTTATTGAAGCCTTAGAATATGGTATGCCTCCTGCTGGTGGTGTAGGTTATGGAATAGATAGACTTATAATGTTCTTTACAGAACAAGATAGTATTCGTGATGTTATATTATTCCCTACAATGAAGCCTATTGAGAAGTAGATTTAAAATAAAAAAAACTCTGCCACTATGTATGATGTACTAAGCCTCATACTAACGTCCTAAACGAATTGTGGTACGAGTTTTATAAAAGAAGTAAATATAATTATTAATAGATATTATTTCTTTCTGAAAGTTATTATAGTATATCTTGTATGTCAATTTGTTAAATTGTTAAGATAAGAGTTAAATATTCTTATCTTTTTTCATATTCTATTTTGAGGTGGTTAAGATTAAACCTATTATCGGGATAGTGGGAAGATTATATAGTGGAGAATCTAATATTATTTGTGCAGAAGAAGTTAGACTTGCAGTTACTAAGTTTGGGGGTATTCCTTTATTAATATTACCTGTTGATAAATATGAGATGTCTTGTAAAAATCTTTATAGTGAAGAAGAGATTAAAGATTTAGAGAATGTTCTTAATTTATGTGATGGGTTTATATTACCTGGAGGAGATACTTGGTACATACTTGATGAAGTTGTTATTGATTATGCTATTAAGTGGGATAAACCTTTACTTGCTATATGTTTAGGAATGCAAGCTTTAAGTAAAGTATTAAGTGGAGATGAGAGAATAGGTTATGATAATACTATTAAGAATGATACGTTTATTAATCATTTAGAGCCTAATAAGTCTTATGTTCATTCAGTTATAATAGATAAAAATAGTAAACTTTATAATATTATAGGTGAGCAGGAAATATGGGTTAATTCTAGACATAGTTATCATGTGCCTTTAATAAATAATAATTTAGTTAATGCTAGAAGTAGTGATGGATTAATAGAGGGAGTTGAACTTAAAGATAGAAAATTTATAATAGGAGTACAGTGGCATCCAGAATCTCTAATTGATAAAGATGAATCTTCAAGAAAAATATTTTCAAAATTTATTTCTTCTTCACAAAAATTTCATTAAAAAATTATGTAAAAGCTTGTAAACAAAAGAATTTACTCGTATAATTATAAGTGGAAGGAGAGAGAAAGAATGAAAAAACATAATGCATTAAAGATTGTAGTTATAACATTGTTATTATTCGTTTTATTAACATGGATTTTACCTTGTGCTACATATCAGACAGAATATACTGAAATAGGAAGATATCAAGTTGGATTATTTGATTTATTATCATATCAATCAACAGTATTTGGATATTTTGGTTATGTTGCTTTATTTGTTTTAGTAGTAGGTGGCTTCTATGGAGTTCTATATAAAACTGGAGCTTATAGAAAATTACTTGATAATTTATGCAAAAAGTTTAAAGGTAAAGAAGTTATTTGCTTAATAATTATAATGGCTTTATTTGCTATTTTAACTTCATTTGCAGGCCTACAATTAGCTTTATTAATGTTATTCCCATTTGTTATTTCATTGGTATTAATGATGGGATACAATAAAAGCGCAGCTGTGGCTGTTACTGCTGGTAGTGTGGCTGTAGGTTTAATGGGTACAACTTTTGCTTATAATACTACACAAATTTTACAACAATATTTATCAGTAGAACTTACAGATTTAATTTGGGCTAAAATTATTTTATTAGTTTTAGGTATTGTTTTACTAGCTTTATTTGTTTTTAAATTTGGTAAGAAAGATAGTACTAAAAAATGTGAAGATAAAGATGATTTTATTCCAGAAGAAGTAAAATCAAAAGAAAAGAAAAGAGTATGGCCTTTAGTTGTAATTTTAGATTTAATTCTTTTAGTTGCAGTTTTAGGATTCATTTCTTGGAATGGTGCTTTTGGAATTACTTTGTTCGATGATGTTACTACTGCTGTTAAAGAGTTTGAATTATTTGGTTTTCCTATTTTTGGTAAACTATTTGGTGCTGTTCAAGCTTTTGGATATTGGACTTTAGTAGATTTAATAACTTTAATGTTAATAGCTATTGTAATTCTTAAATTTGTTTATAAGATTAAATGGGATGATGTATTTGATGGTTTTGCTAAAGGTGCTAAGAAAGCCTTATTACCTGCATTATTAGTAGTATTAATTTATACATGTTTAGTTCTTACTACTTATGATCCTTATCAATTAGTAATTTATAAATTTATTTTAGGATTAACTAAAGGATTTAATATCTTTACTACTGGATTAGTAATTTTGATTTCTAGTATCTTTAATGGAGATCCTCTTTATGCATTTTATAGTGTATTACCATACTTTGTAAGTGTTGTTACTGATACTAATAATTATCAATTAATAGCATTAATTTTCCAAGCAATTTATGGTATTGTTACACTTGTTGCTCCTACTAGTATTCCACTTATGTTAACTTTAGCTTATACTAAAGTTCCATATGGAAGTTGGTTAAAGTATATTTGGAAGTTATTAGTTGCTTTATTAGTAGTAGCCTTTATTATATTTACAGTAATACTATTAATTTAGTAGTGTAAGGTCCTCTTTAGAGGACTTTTTTTTGTCATTTTTTTGGGCATTGTATTTCTTGATTAATATATCTAATTATCTTTAAAATATAATTAGATTGGAGGAATTATATGTTTTCAAGATTTAGTGAAGAAGCTCAGAAGGCTTTAATATATGCAAAGAAAGAGATGAATAATTTAAGACATCCATATGTGGGGAGTGAACATTTATTTTTAGCTATACTTTCGATGAAAGACTTAGATATTACAAAGACTTTAGCAAGTTATAATATAACTTATGAAATATTCAAAAAAGAACTAATAAAAATAGTAGGAGTTGGTAAAGAAGCGAATGAATGGTTTTTATATACACCACTATTAAAAAGAGTGATAGAAACAGCATCATTAAATAGTAAAGAAAAGGGAGAAGTAGAAGTTAGTGTCAATGAACTTTTTCTTGCTATATTAGAAGAAGGAGAAGGTGTTGCTATTAGACTTTTAATTGGTCTTAATATAGATGTTGATGAAATATATAATGCTATCTATGGTGATATTAAGAGTAATAAAAAGATATTACATAGAAAATTGTTAGTTGAAGAATTTGGGGTTAATTTAAATAAAAGAGTTACTTCTAATGAGATAGATCCTGTTATTGGAAGAGATGAAGAAATAAAAACTTTGATTGAAATATTATGTAGGAGAGGGAAAAATAACCCTTTATTAATAGGTGAAGCAGGAGTTGGAAAGACTGCAATTGTTGAAGAATTAGCTAGAAGGATAGTTAATGATAATGTTCCTAAAGCTCTTAAGGGTAAGACTATTATTTCTTTAGCTATGGCTAACTTAGTAGCAGGTACTAAATATCGTGGTGAGTTTGAAGAAAGAGTTTCTAAGATATTAAAAGAGTTAGAAGATAATGATGATATTATTATCTTTATAGATGAAATACATACAATTGTTGGGGCGGGTGGTGCAGAAGGAGCTATTGATGCATCTAATATCGTTAAGCCAGCTTTAGCCAGAGGTAAGATACAATTAATAGGTGCTACTACTACTTATGAATATCATACTTTTATAGAAAAAGATAAGGCCTTGAACAGAAGATTTCAAATTATTATGATAGAAGAACCTACAAAAACTAAGACTAAAGAAATTTTGAAGAAATTAAAACCTTTATATGAAGCATATCATTTTGTTAGTATTAGTGATGATATAATAGATTTAATAGTTGAACTTAGTGATACCTATATATATGAGTATTATCAACCCGATAAATCTATAGATATTTTGGATGAAGTTTGTACTAAAGCCTCATTATTAGAAAATAAGAACGATACAGTATTATTAGAGATAAATACAGAACTTCAAGAGGTAATTAGTAATAAGAAAAAAGCAATTATAAAGCAAGATTTTGATTTAGCTTCTACTTATAAAGAAAAAGAGAAAGAGTTGCTTAGTAAGAAAAATGACTTAGAACTTAAAATCATTTCTAAAAAGAAACCTAAGAAAATTACGAAAGAGATGGTGGCAGATGTTATATATTTAAAGACTAAAATACCTGTTTATGAGATTAATAAGAGTAGTAGAAAGATTATAAATAATTTAGAGAAAGAGTTAAAAAAAGTAGTTTTGGGACAAGATAATATTATTGCTGATTTAGTTAAAAGAGTTAAGAAAGTTAGACTTGGATTTCAAGATAAACCTCATATAGAATCTTTTTTATTCTGTGGAAGGACTGGAGTTGGGAAAACTTTACTAGTTAAAGAATTTGCAAGGTTACTTTATGGTGATGATAATTTTATTAGACTTGACATGAGTGAATATAAAGAAGCTCATACTGTTAGTAAGATTATTGGTTCTCCTCCAGGTTATGTTGGATTTGATAATCATTTGACTGTTTTAGATACTATTAGATTGCATCCCCATTGTGTTATCTTGTTAGATGAGATTGAGAAAGCTAGTAGCGAAGTAATGAAACTGTTCTTGCAAGTGCTTGATGAAGGAGTTTTGACTGATTCTCGTGGTAGAAAGGTGAGATTTGATAATGTGTTTCTTTTTATGACTACTAATTTAGGATATACGAAAGATTCTATTGGTTTTACAGAAAGTAAGAACAATATAGATATAGAAGAGTTTTTAGGGGTGGAATTTGTTAATAGAATAGGTAAGATTTATTACTTTAATGATATAAGTCGTGATGTTATTCACAATATTGTGGAAAAAAGATTAGATGTATTAGTAGAAGGATTTAAAAAGAAAGATCTAAAGATAATGATTTCCCCAGAAATTGTGGATAAAGTTATAGAAGAAAGTAATTATGAAAAATTTGGGGCAAGACGTGTTGATAAAGTAATAGATGAAGTGGTTACACCTATTATTGTTGATGCTTGGTATAATGGTAAGAAAGAGATAACTGTCTGACTAATTTAATATGGTGGTATGACTTTTGTAATATTATATAAAAAAGGTTAGGTTTTTATATAATCTTTTGTTTTTGAATTGAATATTTGACAATTAATTGATAAAGTAAAGAATAAAGTGTAGAATAAATTACGAGGAGAGGTAAAAAATGAATTCTAGTTTTTATGAAATAAGTAATGTTGTTTTAGGGTTACGAAGTGAATATCAAAGAATGGAGAATAAGTTACAAGAATTAGGCAAATATGCAAGACTTGATAGTAAATATGACAGTTTGCATTTTTCACTTAATAATGGAAAAATTAATTATGATTATAAACAAAATTATAAAAGTCATAATATAATAGAATTAAGTGCTTTGTTTGGATCTTATGTAGAAAAGAAAAATGGAGTTTTTATTTCTGATAAAGTTTTAGAGATTATGAATAGTGATAAATTTAATGAGGTGGCAAGAGATATTTTAGATGATGAATTTTGTAGTAATATTGAGTTATCTACCATGGGTACCGATTTAGTTTTTAAAGATCAAGTTGTTAAAATAAATATTTATTCTGGAAGTATTAATATTTGTTTAGAAAATATTTTAAGGATTAAAAAACCAATTATTTTGTCTTATTATGCAGAAACAGATGAAATTATTTTAAAAAAAGAAAAAGGTATTTTAACTGAGCGTGATGTTAATAGAATGTTAGGAGCTTTAGTGATTAAAAGTGTATTTTCTAGTTATCATAGAAAGTTAATAGATGGTAGTAATTGTGATAAGAATGTTGATGTGGTAATGAATCGAAGTTTAAGTACTAATTGTAATTTTGATATTATAGAAGAAAGTGATAAGTATGTTTTACAAAAGAAGAAAAAATATCTATAAAATATTCATATAATATAGTAAGAGATTATTAACTAGTCTCTTATTTTCTTTTAGATAGTTTAATGATATAATATAGACAATTAGAAAGAGGCGATGTTATGAAGTTATATAATACTCTTACAAGATGTGTTGAAGAGTTTGTACCAATAGATAAGAATGAAGTTAAGATGTATACTTGTGGTCCTACTGTTTATCACTATGCTCATATTGGTAATTTAAGGACTTATATAATGGAAGATATATTAGAGAAAACTTTAAATATGTTAGATTATAAAGTTAAACGTTGTATGAATATTACTGATGTTGGGCACTTGTCAAGTGATTCTGATAGTGGTGAAGATAAAATGCTTAAAAGTGCTAAGAGAGAACATAAATCTGTATTAGATATCGCTAAGTTTTACACTGATGAGTTTAAAAAAGATACAGAAAAACTTAATATTAAGTGGCCTAGTATTGTAAGTCCTGCTACTAGTAATATAGATTCTTATATAAAGATGATAGAAAAATTGCTTGATGAAGGTTATGCTTATAAAGCAGGTGGTAATGTTTATTTTGATACTTCTAAACTTAGTGACTACTATATTTTAACTAATCATAAAGTAGATGATATGGTTGTTGGAGTTCGTGAAGGGGTAGAGTTTGATAGTAATAAGAGAAATCAGGCTGACTTTGTTTTATGGTTTACTAAATCTAAGTTTGATTCACAAGAGTTAAAATGGGATAGTCCTTTTGGAGTAGGTTATCCTGGTTGGCATATAGAATGTTCTTGTATTGCTATTAAAAATCTAGGAGAATATCTTGATATTCACTGTGGAGGAGTTGATAATATCTTTCCTCATCATACTAATGAGATTGCTCAGAGCGAAGCATATCTTGGTCATAAATGGTGTAATTATTGGGTACATGGAGAACATTTAAATGATAAAAGTGGTAAGATGAGTAAATCTAAAGGAGATATACTTACTGTTAGTACTTTAGAAGAAAAGGGCTTTAATCCTTTAAGTTATCGTTATATGTGTTTAGAGTCTCATTATCGTAAACCTTTATTATTTACTTATGAAGCTTTAGGACAAGCCGAGAATGCTTATAAGAAACTTAAAAATAGGGTATCTTTACTTAAATATGAAGGAGAACTTGATGAGACAATGGTTAAGATTTATTTAGATAAATTTAAAGATGCTTTAAGTGATGATATGAATACAGCGATGGCTTTAACAGTTCTTTATGAAGTATTAAAACTTGATACTAATGATAAGACTAAGAAACATTTAATTAGGGAATTTGATAAAGTTTTAAGTTTAGATTTGTTAAAAAATGATATAATAGATATTGATGATGAGATAAAAAGTTTAATAGAAAAAAGAAATGAAGCGAAAGCGAATAAAGATTATGCTGAAGCGGATAGGATTCGTGACTATTTAGAGAGTATTGGTTTCAGATTAATAGATAGTAGAAATGGTACTGTTTTAGAGAAAATATAGGAGGTTTTAAATGTTTTATTATATGTATTTTGGTTATGGACTTGTTATAATTGCTTTTCTTATAACTCTTGTTGCAGATATCTATTTAAGAACAAGATATAGTAAATATAAGAAAGTTAAAGTTAAAAGCGGTATGACAGGGGCAGAAGTTGCTAGAGAAATATTAAAAAGTAATGGACTTGATAATGTTTATGTTGTAGAGACTAGAGGATATTTAACAGATCATTATGACCCTAGGGCTAAAGTAGTTAGACTTTCAACTGATATCTACAATGGAGACTCTATTGCTAGTGTTAGTGTGGCTGCTCATGAATGTGGACATGCTGTTCAAGATAAAGAGGGATATTTCTTTTTGAGATTTAGATCTTTCTTAGTTCCTATTGTCAATTTTAGTACTAAGTTTGGTTATTTAGCAGTTTTAATTGGGCTTATCTTTGGAGCGATGAACCTTGCTTGGGTTGGTATATTCTTGTTAGTAGCTATCCTTTTATTTCAACTTATTACTTTACCTGTAGAGTTTAATGCTTCTAAACGCGGTAAAATGTTTCTTAGTAAATTAAAAATAGTTGATAATAGTGAAAGAAGTATGGCTAGTTCTATGTTAATGGCAGCAGCGATGACTTATGTGGCTTCTTTGATATCTACATTATTAGATTTACTTAGACTTGTTTTAGTTGTTATGGGAAATGATAGAGATTAGACTTAATAAGTCTTTTTTCTTTAGATAGAGGTGTTTTATGGATATTAGATGTGTTAATTCTTTAGTTCTTGCTTATTTAGGTGATGCTGTTTATGAAGAATATATTAGAGAGTTTTTAATAGAGAAAAAAATTAATAAAGTTAACGACTTACAGAATGAGTCTATTAATTATGTTAGTGCAAAAAGACAAGCTTATTTTTTAGATAAAATGCTAAACAGTGATTTCTTTACTGTGGATGAAATTAGTGTTATAAAGCGTGCTAGAAATGCTAAGAGTCATTCTAATCCAAAAGGATGTAGTGTGATAGAATATAAAAAAGCGACAGCTCTTGAGGCTTTGATTGGATATTTAAAGCTTGAAGGTAAAGAAATAAGAATTATTGAGATTATGAAATATATTACGGAGGAATAGTTATGTTGGTATATGGTAAAAATGTAGCGGAAAGAATTTTAAAAGATGAAAATTTAGTTAAAAATGTAAAATCTATATATGTAGATGAGGTCTTTTTTCAAAAAAATAAATATTTATTTTCGGAAAATTTAAAATCTAAAGTAAAAATTAAACAAAATCGTGAACTTGATAATTTGGCAAAAGGAGTTCATCAAGGTATAATTCTTGATATGGAGGACTACAAATATACTTCACTTAATAAAATTTTAAATAAAGAAAATGCTTCTGTTATAATTCTAGATCATATTCTTGATCCTCATAACTTTGGTGCTATTATTAGAACTGCTGTTGCTGCTAATTTTGATGCTATTATTATTCCTAATGATAGACAAGTAGAAGTTAATTCAACAGTTGTTAAAACTAGTGTTGGAGCAGTATTTGATATTAATATCATTTCAGTTACTAATATTAATAATACTATTAAAACTCTTAAAGACAATGGTTTTTGGATATATGGTACCATTATGAATGGAGAAGATTATAGAGAAGTAGATTATAATGGAAAAGTATGTCTTGTTATTGGAAATGAAGAGAAAGGTATTAGTAAATTAGTTAAAGAAAACTGCGACTTTTTAGTTTCTATTCCTATAACTTCTAAAATAGATAGTTTAAATGCGTCTGTTGCAGCTGGTATTTTAATATATGAAGTAGTCCGAAATAGAAAGTAGGATTTATGAAATATAATGATTATGAATTGTTAGACTTAATTTATGATAATGATGAAGTAGCATATAGTATTATGCTCAATAAATATAAACCTCTTATTTATACTGTAGCTGGTAAATATTATAAGTATATTAGTTATAAAAATTATACTGATGTTTCTTTTGATGACTTTGTAAATGAGGGATTCTTGGCTTTTGATAGAGCTTTAAAGAATTTTGACCAAGATAAGGGCTATTTGTTTTATTCCTATCTTTTATCTTGTCTTAATTCTTGTTATATCATTATGTTGCGTAGTTTATTTGCTTTGAAAAATAGACCTGTATTACATTTTGAGGATTTAGATTATGAGATAAATGATGTTAGTCAAGTTGATCCTTATGATGATATAAATACACTTTGTTTTTCTGATACTTTAAAAGACTATTTGGTAAATATAGAGTTTATTGATAGTGCAATATTACAACTTAGATTAAACAATTTTAAATATAGAGAAATATCACAACTTTTAGAAGTTAATTCTACACGAATTAATAGAGTTATGAATAAAGCGAAAAAATACTTAAATGGTATTGACAATTATATTTTTAATTGATATTATTTTAAGAAAATTAAAGGCAGTGATGTTATGGAGTGTTGTGGATATTTGATATAAAATGGCTTTTTAATTTGGAAAGCTGTTTTTTGTATATATGGAGGTGTAATATGATAACTATTAATGATGTGCTTGATAAAGTAAAAGAAAATAATATAGGAGGGGAAGAAGTCATTATAAAAGCATATAAGCTTGCTTCTAAACTTCATGAAGGACAGTCTAGACAAAGTGGAGAGCCTTATATCACTCATCCTTTGCATGTTGCTTATATTCTTGCTTGTACTTATAATGATGTAGAAACAATAGTAGCAGGTCTTTTACATGATACTATTGAAGATACTAATATCACTTTAGGAGAGATAGAGTTGCAGTTTGGTAAGTCAGTTGCAAAGCTTGTTGATGGTGTTAGTAAATTGAAAGGAATGAACTTTTCTAGTAAGAGTGAGAAAGTGGAAGCTAATACGGCTAAAATATTAAGAGCTGTTAATGATGATATTAGAGATATTTTTATTAAATGCGCAGATAGACTTCATAATATGGAAACAATAGGCTTTAAGAGTGAATTTAAACAAAAAGAAAATGCGCTTGAGACAATAGATTTGTATGTTCCTTTAGCATATCGTATGGGACTTTATGAAATAAAAAAGCGATTAGAAGATTTATCCTTTAAAGTCCTAAATCCTTTAGAGTATAATGATGTTCAAAGAAAAATTAATGACTATAAAAATGTAAATAGTGATATTTTAGAAGAATTAACTGTTAAGCTAGATGATACTTTAAGAAATAATGGTATTAACGGTAAAGTTACTTTACGAGTTAAAGAAGTCTATAGTACATATAAGAAGTTACTTAATTTAAATAAAAGGCAAAGACAATATAACAGTCAAGATGCTAATACTGTACCAATAGATTCAATACATGATTTATTTGCAATTAAAATTATTACTGATGATTATTTAGATTGTTATAAAGCATTAGGGATTATTCATAGAGAGTATGGTCTTATTGATTCATCAAGAATTAAAGATTTTATAGCATTACCTAAAACAAATTTGTATCACTCATTACATACTGTTTTTTCTGTTAATAATTGTTTGGTACAAGCACAGATTAGAACTAATTATATGGATATGATTGATACTTATGGATTTCCTTATTACATACATTCACAAAAGAAGCCATTTAATGAAGTACAAGAAGAAATAAGAAGTAGTTTACAGTTTTGTAAAGACCTTAATTTCCTTAGTGAATACTTTGAAAGAAATGATTTGTATGTAGAGAAAGTAAAAAAAGAGTTGTTTGCTAAAGAAAATGTCTATGTTAGGACTAAAAATAATAAGACTATCGAATTACCTTTAGGTTCTACTCCTATAGATTTGGCATTTTTAGAAGGAGATAATACAGGTTATAATCTAAGAAGAGCAGTTGTTAATGGAATAGAAGTACCACTTGATTATGAGTTGAAAAATAATGATAGAGTGTCTTTTATAATGGGAGGGAGTCCTGAAGATTATTGGTTAGATACTGCTAAGACTACAAGAGCGAGAGAGAAGATTCTTAGATATAAACGTACTTGTAATTACTCTTAAAATGCTATAAAATTATAGTATAAAGAATAGAAAGCAGTGATATCTATGGGAGAAATAATTAGATTTCCTTTTGAATCGACATTAGATGAGTATACTAAGACTTATCATAATAATGATGAGTATACACGTCTTTTTTATGTAATGGATTCTACCATGAAATATATTCATGGTAAAGGATATTACGTTATTAACTTTAATCCTAAAAATATAGTAGTAGGTGTTACTAATAATAATGAAGATTATGTTAATTTTAAAAGTATTGATGTAATGGATGATGATATAACTAATAAAATAAATAATAATATATATAACTTAGCTTTCTTAGAAATAGGTATTTTGTCAGAGACTTTGGAACATTTAAAACCAGAGTTTTTGAAAGAGAATTACTCACAATTTAAAATATTTATTCCAGCAGATTTGGTTAATTATTATCAGATGATAGTAGTTAATGGGGGTCATACTTATTTGTGTGATTATCTAGAAATTAAAAACAAACAGGAAATTACTAAACTTAATAAGGCTCTTGAAGAAGAAGGTGGTTCTAGTAGGGGTAGAAGTTATGTTAAGAGTAATGGTAGTTATTCTGGTAATGATGATGAAAAGATAGTTCCTATGAAATTACCTGGTGAGGAGAATAAAGATAATATAGCAGCTTTTGTTACTAATTATGCTTTAGCATTTGTTATAATTGCTAGTAGTTTATTAATACCTATAATAGCATTCTTGTTAGGTGCTAAATAACGATGTAAATTTTTGTAAAATAAATGGATATTATTGATTTTTAATAATTATTATTGTATTTTATTTGTAAGGAGATGTGGTGTTATGTATAATGATATGACTGCAAAAGATTTTTTAAGAATGCTTGGTGCAAATGAAAAAATATTAGATAATCCTTCATTAGATAATTTTTTATCTGATGTTGGTATTTCTGCTTGGACAGAATTTAGAAAAAAAAGAAGTACTGATGTAATTAGTGATAATAATGAAAAAGTAGTTACTTTTTATCACGATGCTAGTGGAGTAGAAAATTATGAAACAAAGGTTAGAGTGTCTACTACAGGAGATGTAACTGTATCTCAATCTTTTGACAGGAAGTTAAGTGATTTTGAACATACAAAGACAGTGAGTGTTGGAAAAATAATAACAGATGAAAAGGGTGTTACTACACGTGAGTTTACTGCAATAGGAAAAAAAGATGAAAGAATAGAAGGTAGAATATATACTGGACAAACTGAAAAGAATTATGATTTTAATGGGGTAGAGATGGTAAGAAGTTATGCTGAAGGACCTTTTGTTGATTTAGAACATTCTAATTTTGTATTTGATAAAGCAGGTATGAATGAATGGACAGTTGTAAGACGTGAGCCTATTGGTTATGTAGCTTATGTTCATAGTGAAGGTAAAGATAAAGAAGAAATTAATGGTTATGTGGGACTTGATACAAGGTATGCTTCATCTTTAGTAGGAAAAGGAGGTTTATCTCTTGATAATAAAAGTTTAACTACTAATATTGATGCTTATACTCCTAATATTTTACCTGATACTTTAAAACAAGAAGTTTTAAATAATATGGATGGTAGTACTCATGAATATTTTGAAGAGGCATTTAAAAAATCTTTTAAACCAGAATATTTAAACGGTGTTCAAATTAATACTTTAAGTAATGAAGTTAGTAAGACTATGTAATATAATTTTGAAGTTTAAAATTATATTAATAAGTTAAGTATAGATTTAATTAGTCTATACTTTTATTATTTTATAAACATAGAAAATTTGTTTGACTAATTATTATACTTGTGGTATATTTTGGTAGTAGAAAAAAGTATTATTTTGTATTATAATATATAACGTTTTAAGGAAGTGGTATTTGTGGATAAAATAATAGTTAAAGGTGCTAGAGAAAACAATTTAAAAAATGTTTCGATAGAATTACCTAAGAATAAATTAATTGTAATGACTGGTGTTAGTGGTAGTGGTAAATCTTCTCTTGCTTTTGATACGATATATGCTGAAGGACAAAGAAGATATGTAGAGAGTTTATCTGCTTATGCTAGACAGTTTTTAGGGGGAACAGAAAAGCCTGATGTTGACTCTATAGAAGGTCTTAGTCCTGCTATTAGTATAGACCAGAAAACTACTAGTAAGAATCCTCGTAGTACTGTTGGTACGGTTACAGAAATATATGATTACTTACGTCTTTTATTTGCAAGAGTAGGAGTACCATATTGTCCTAATCATAATATTCCGATAACTAGTCAAAGTATTGAAGAGATGACTAATAAAATATTAGAACATGATATGGGAACTAAACTAGTTATTATGGCTCCTGTTGTTCATGGAGAGAAAGGTACTCATAAAGATTTACTTGATGATTTAAGAAAACAGGGATTTGTTAGAGTTAGAGTAAATGGAGAGAT
>CALWAJ010000021.1 GCA_944373065.1 uncultured Bacilli bacterium | reverse complement strand
AATCAAACTTATCATTAAATAATTTAACTAAATCTTGCTTTCTTTCTTGTATTAAGTTTCTAAAAATGCCAGTAACAAAAACATGTGTATTATAATATTTTAAATCATATTTAGACTTTAATTCTTCAAAGTAATCACATAGTTCTTTTAAATTACTTTCACTTATACCTTTTTCTGCATCAAAATCGTTTTTAAAATAAATAGAGTGTTCTTCTATAAGCTTTAATTCATTTTCATAACAATAAACTTTAATTGTTGATGAACCAAGATCAATATAATAATTTTGCATATCACCAGCTCCTACCTAATATTTTACCACGAAACCATTAGTTTTTAATAATTATTTTATACATATCTATCAATAATTTGATTAACAATATCATTAATATTATCAATATCAATCGTAATAGATTGAGTTAAATCTTTTTTACTAGAAAAAATATTACAACTTGCATGGCAAAAAGGATTCTTATTTCTTCTATCACATAAATCATTGATAGATTGCCACATATTAGAAGAAATCCTCAATTTGTTTAAGTAAATCTCTTTTAATTCATCTTTTCTATAATTTACTTTAGTTTTATCAGAAGAATAACCTTTTACTATTTCTATATTTTTAGTAATTGAATCAAAGTAATTTTTATTGTATGCTTGAGCTTGTAATACATTTCCATTTTTAATCGATACTATCTCTAAAAATTTAAAAAAGCTAATAGGGGTTTCATTATAATGAAGTTTATGAATTTGCATATTAACTTCTTTATTAATAACACTATTTCTCCAATCATTTTTGTAATATTTTACTATAAAATCAACATTCTGTGGAGAATATTCCTTCATTTTATTTAATAGTTTTGTTGATACAAAATTCCTATAAAGCAAATATTGAAATGCCATAAAATTATGTGAAATAAACCAATTTCTTTCTTCTGCACAACAATATAATTTATTTAAAAATTTTTTTATAAGTTCCTCATCATGAGTATTTACTATCATAGAAACCAATCTTCTAGGATCTACTGAAATAACATTAAAATCATAATCAATAATCTTAGTTATTTTGTTTATTATTCTTGTACCCTTTAACCAATTAATATTTTTATATACTAATACATATAGAATTTGACCTGCATGATATTTTAACTGTTTATTCTCAAAATATTTATTTACTAAATCGGTATATTTTTGATAATTGATACTACCTTTTTCAGCACAATTAACAAGATCATTTAAAAAGTTAGATAAATGATTTTTATATTCAAATGGAATATCTATATCATCTCCATCTTCATCTATTATTGAAAAACTTTTTAAATCGTCAAAAATATCTTCAGTTTTTTTAAATACACTCTTTTTTCTGTTTATTGACAAATTTGAGTTGTAAATTAAATTTTCATATATTGAGCATATTTTATTTTCTATTTTATCGGGATTTAATCTACCATCAACATCTAATAAAATATAGAGATCATCGACATATCTGCAAATTTTAAAATTTTTAATTTGGCTTTCTTTAGATAATGAATTATATAGTCTATTATCTATAATATCAAAATAAACAATAGTTGCTAAATATGATGATGTTACGCCACATTCTGTTTGTGGGAAGTTACCATTACCACACCAATTTAAAAATTCTTTGAAAATCATTTGTTCTTTTTGATTAAATTGAAAAGAATTTGCAAGCAATTTAGTCAATAAATCTATATCAATTTTATTAAAATAATCAGATATATCTATTTTATAATAATATTTATAATTTGGTGAAATAGCACTTACATAATCAACAAATTGTTTGTAGCTTTTTCGATAGTGCAAATCATTATTTTCAAAATTACCACCATATTTTACAAATATTTCTTCGTTCCGTTTTTGTTTATACTTTTTCGAAATATATAGTCCAACAGCTATATAATAAATAAACATAATGGGAGTTAATAATAGGCGTTTTCTGTAACTGCCATCACTTTTTCTACAATAGTTATCAATTTTATTAAAATTTTCATAGTTTGCAAAAATCGCCCCATTGCTAACATATAAATCAAAAAATGAAGTTGATTCAATGTTGTTTAAATTATTAAATTTATAAAACGGATATAATTGAAAATAAAATTTGCCATATTTTTTAGCATAATCTTTAACTAAATTGCATGCCTCTTTCCAAATATCATAAGTTATATTTATCATACCTACACCCACATTCATTTATAATTTTATCATGAAAAGGGAAATTTACTGATACATAAAGGGAAATTTGTGTTAAAATATATTTAGAAATTGATATTAATTGTGAAAAGCAAAAAAAGTTGTAAATAACTTTACCAATCGCTCCAGTGACGTTTCTGTTCGAACTTTTCGAACATTTACGATAGATATCATCTCATATTGAGATGTTTTTTTGTTTGTCGAACTCCACGTGTTTGCTTGGAAGTTCTATTAAAAAGTCATCCTTAAAAGAAAGGATGGTGTTTGTAATGATTAAGATTATTATACAAGAACTAGAAATAGAAAGTAATCTTAAACAGCGACTAGAATTTATATGTGAGTTTTGTCATGTCAAACCTACTATTATAAATGGTAATATTAGAAAAATTGATAAGACTAACTTATCTTACATAGAGCCACATAAGATTATTGTTAAAGATACTATTTTTCTAGCATTTAATTATTCTACTGATATTTATGTTGGTAGTCTAAATAAAAAGATTCAACTTGTGGAACTTGAGGATTATATTAAAAATCTACTGAATGCCTGATATTTCGCTAACTATTGACTTTTTAATACAAAAATACTATTATATATAGCAACTGAAACAGATATGCCTAAATGTATTAATGGGGGTTATGCATTATGGGAATAAGAAAGAAAATTTATTTTAATAGTAAAAGTTAGAGAGATAAAAGTAGTAGTTTGAATATCTATTGCTTTTATCTCTCTTTTTTGAAGAAAGGATGTGTTGTGTGTGGAAAGCAAAGTTAAAAATTTATGTGGCTTATATTTAAGAGTATAAACTGAAGATCAAGCCCGTGAGGGTTTTAGTTTACCAGAACAGAAAGAACGATTAGAAATAGCAAATAAAAAAACAATAGAACTAGATAATGATTTTAATGAAGTCAAAGATATAGTTAATAATTTAAAAACCACTTTAACTAATAAAGATAAATATGTTCTTAAACAAACTGATAAAGATAAAATTGATAAAGTTATTCAGCAAGGAGATTCAACTAATAAAAAATATAAAAAAATGCAAAAGTTATCTATTACTTTAAATAATGTTGAAACTGAATTAAAAGAAAACAGAGAAAAAGTTAAAATACTAACTGAAAACAATGATACTTTAAATATTAAAGTTAAATCTCTTGAAAAAAAGATAGATAAACAGGAAGACGAAATTGATGATCTTAAAGAAAAAAATTCTAAACTACAAAGCACTATTAATTTCTTTGAAATTTTATTTGATAGATTAGTTAAATTTATCAAAAATAAAATATTTGGCAAAGAAAAAGAACGAGAAGATTATTGGAGATTTTCAAAAGATTTATATACTTATAGAATATTTAGTGATAAAACTATTGAATCAATTCAAGATGACTATATTTGGAATAAAGAAAATGACAAAGATAAAGACAAAGGAAAAGATGATCACGAATTTGGTATGTAATCATCTTTCTTAATTATTTTGAAATTTTACTAAAGAAATTCCTTTCTCTTTTTGAGTTTCAACAACATTAAACCCTAAAGTCTTTGCTTGTTCTATACAACTATCACTGTTTAAATGCATACAGTAAACATGACCTTTTAATTCTTCTGGAATTATTTCTTGTAAAATGCCAATATACAAATGAACATTACCAGGAAAATTAGCAGTTGTAGTATCTATATATAATTTATCAATTGGTTGTCCACTAGCGATTAATGCTTTAACAGTATTTATCTCTCTTGTATCACCAGAATAATAAACCATACCATTTTGAGTAGTAAATAATAGTCCGTAGCAGTCTAACTCATCACAATGGCTTGTTTCCACATATCTAATATTTTGAAAAGTTTCATTTTTCTCATCAAATGCTTTTTCATCAACATAATTATACATTGGTTCAGTACAACCAAAACCACTTAATATTTTTTCGATATTAGGTAAATGTTTTGCATTTTCAGGTAAAATAATATTTAATGGTTTATGTAATGTATAAAAAGAATACATTGCTAAACTTCCTAAACTACCAATATGATCAGAGTGAGTATGTGTTATCATTAAATTAATTGATTCAACACTTTCCAATAGTCCACTTTCAACAAGTCTTTCAAATATGCTTTCTCCACAATCAATTAAAAACAATTGATTATTTTCAACAAAATATGCTGAATTATTACCTTCTTTTGGATTGAAAGCAGCACCTCTTCCTAAAAATTTTAATTCCATAAGTAAATCTCCTCCTCAAAGTTAAACAACTATATTATAGCACTAAATTACGCGCTTTTGTTACAGTTCAGATAGAAAAGACTAAATAAAAGTCAATTCTATTTTTTTATTACTATTTTACAAGAAGATAAAAGAAAATAATAGACTATTAATTAAAGTATATTTTGTTTATAATAAAAACAAAGGTAGTATTTGATATGACAACTAAAGGATATGTAAATGATTTTTATAAACAATTTGAAGAATTAAATAAAAAATTAGATAAAGCAAATAGTACTATTTTTAATATGTCATTAACCATATCTGAATTAAATGAAAATAATAAGAAACTCACAAAAGAACTAGAAAAGGCAAATAAAAAGATTCAAGAATTATTACTTGAAAATGAAAGATTAAAAAATAATAACAATAAAGATAGTTATAATTCTAGTAAACCATCTTCTACTAATTGATATAAAAAAGTAATTACCAATAATCGCGAGAAATCAGGTAAAAAATAAGGTGGTCAAGTTGATCATAAAGGAGAAACTTTGACTAAAGAGAAAATAGATAAAATGATAGAAAATAAAGAAATTGATAGAATAATAACAGTAGAAGAAAATAAAAATAAATTAACAGAAAATAATATACCAGTTGTAACTTATGAAATAGATATTAGACTAGAAAAAGTCTTAATAAAACACGTTTACTATCCAACTACTCCTCAAAATATTACTTCTAGTCCAGTAATATATGGAAATACTATAAAATCAATAAGTGCCTTAGTGTATATGAAAGGTTCTTCTTTAGATGCGATAAAATCACTACTTGATGAATTTACTGATAACAAATTAAGTCCAGCAAAAGGTTCTATATATAATTGGATTCATGGTCTATCAAATGTATTATCTAATACAGAATATGAAAAAATCAAAACAAAATTATTAAAAAGTTTAGTTTTACACGTTGATGAACCCCCAATTAAAATTAATGGTGAACAGTATTATATACATAACATTTCAAATGATAAATATACATTGCAATATGTTAGTAAAAAAAGAGGAGAAAAAGCTATAAAGAATTTTGGCCTTTTAGAAAAATTTAATGGAATATTAGTCCATGACCACTTTATTATGTATTACAATTATGGAAGTGGAAATGCAGAATGTAATGTTCATGCTTTAAGATATTTAAAAGGAGTTATAGATTTTACTGAACATAAATGGGCTAAGAAACTTTCTGAACTGTTAATAGAAATGAAAAAGAGAAAGGAAGAGTTAATAGCATATGGCATGGAAAGAATTTCAGATACAGAATATGAAAGTTTTAAAGCAAAATATTTAGAAATCTCAAAAGAAGGTAATCTTGAATATAAGAAGGATTTAAAAACAAATGCTTATAAAAAAGATGAGAGAATGTTACTAAATCGTTTAGAAAAATATGTAGATAATCATTTATTATTTTTAAAGAAGTTTTATGTTCCTTTTTCTAACAACAGAGCGGAAATAGATTTAAGATTTGCAAAAATAAGACAAAAGATTGGAAAGTTTATAAGTATTGAAGGTGCAAACAACTTTGTAATTATAAGAAGTTTTACATCTACATGTTCTAAAAATAAAAAGTCTTTAAATTATTCCTTAAAAGAGATCTTTAAAAATAAAACGATTTATGCATAAAAATAGATAGAACTTGATAGTTCTACCTAATTTTTGTCATGTTCTATCTGAACTGTAACTCTGATGAATATAAAAATGAACAAATAGCTTGTTCTTAATGTAAAAATATGATATGTTTTTATTAGAGATTGATATCTTATGTATCAAATCGTTATGAGTGAAAAAGTTGTAGATATCTACTGCAATCGCTCCAATTGATAACTAAAAAGAGCTTAGCTATGTACTAAGTTCTTTTTTTATTATCTCCCGTAGTTAGCTTGGAAGAAAGATACTTTTTATTCCTATAAAAAGCTATTACTTCTATAATATTATCAGATATATTATACCATTTTACTTGAACTTGATTTCTACAAGGTTCATATTTAGGGTTATAATTAAGATTACGTGCCATAGGTTGTAATGTTAACAAAGATATATGTAATGATGATATATCATCTTTTAAGTGTTTTCTCATGATATAATAAACTTCTTCTTTTGTTATCCAAATAAAGTCTTCCATAGAAAGAATAAGCCATAATAACGGCATTAGGAGTGACATTTACTTCATCTATCTCATCAGGAGTATAACTTTCATCTAAAACTATTCCTGCAATTACACCTTTCTTCATAACAACCTATCTTAACTTATACTATCAATAAAATTATTTATATCATCATCACTTGGGTTAGTTCCAAAACGAATGCCTTCCTGCCAAGTCCCAGTTTTAGTTAAATCTTCAAGTATATCTGTACTATTTCCTATTCCAGATGATGAGGAAGTGCAAAATGGAATAACCGTCTTACCAGTAAAATCATTCGCTTCTACAAAGGAATTTACTGGCCAAGCTGCTATACCCCACCAAATAGGATAACCTATTAAAACAGTATCATATGTATCCCAATTAGGAACGGTAGTAGTTTCAAGTTTTACATTTCTTAGAGTTTCATCTTCATGTTCTCTTGATACTCTTGAATTATCATTATTCCAGTCTAAATCTTCATCTGTATAAGGGTCACTTGGAATAATCTCAAATATATCGGCATTTAAATTTTCAGCAAGTTTGTTAGCAACTTCCTCTGTATTTCCAGTAGCAGAATAATAAACGACTAAAGTTTTACCTGTCCCACTACCAATATTATCATCAGTAATATACTCATCAGTAGTAGAGTTATTATTACTATTATTATTAGTATTATTATTTACATTATCATTTTCATTATTATTACTTAAAATTGAATACCCCAAAACTACGACAATGGCAATGATTAGTACAGCAAATAAGCCATAGATTATTTTTCTATTCATTTAAACTCTCCTTTCAAAAATAAATATACAATATTAGAGTACACTATAGTCAAATGTTTTATACGCTATTTTCTAAATATTTCATAATGGCATAAGCTGCATCTCTTCCTGCACGTGAGGCAAAAGCAACTGTACTTTTAGTCCCAGCTAAATCTCCACCTGCAAATACTTTTTCTTTTGAAGTATGTCCATCTTTATCTATTAATATTCTACCTCTTTTATCAAGAACTAAACCTAAACTATTAACAATACTACTTTCCGGATGACTTCCTATGGCCATAACTACATAGTCACAAGAAAGATAATAATTAGATTTTTCTATATTAACTGGCGATAATCTATCATCACCTTCTTTTTTTACAAGTTCTGTCTTTATTACTTCTACTTTCTCCACTCTATCATTACCATAAATACCAAGAATATTATTTTGAAATAAGAACTCTACTCCTTCTTCTTTAGCTTTCCTAATTTCATTTTCTAGAGCAGGAGATTCTTTTTCACTCCTTCTATAAATAACGTAAACCTTACTAGCACCTTTTCTTTTTATAGTACGGGATACATCCATAGCCACATTGCCACCACCACTTACTACAACAACTTTACCTTCATAATTAGGATGATTGTTAGATTCTAATAACTCATTTCCTCCATATACGCCGTTCAAATCTTCTCCAGGTATATTCATCTTACTAGAAAGATTCGCTCCAAAACCTAAAAATACTGCATCATATTCATACTCTAAATCCTCTAAACTAAAGTCTTTCCCTATACTTTGATTTAACCTAACATCTATACCTAACTCTAAAATCTTATCAATTACTTTTCTTAATAATTTTTTTCCCAGCCTAAACTGAGGTATCCCATGATATAAAAGACCACCTAAATAATTATGTCTTTCATAAATAGTAACATTATAACCATTTCGTCTTAAAAAAGCTGCACAGGTTAAGCCACTAGGTCCTCCTCCTACAACAGCGACTTTTTTATTTTTTAGAGGCAAACTATTAATAGTCCAATCATTTTTTAAAGCCATATCACCGATAAAAGCTTCTATCTTACCAATTTCAACAGCACGACTATCTTTAATTATCCCTCTTACACACTTACCCTCACATTGCTTACTATGGGGGCAAACTCTTCCACAGACTGAAGGTAGGACTGTAGTTTCTGATAATAAAAGAAATGCTTCTTTATATTTTTCTTCTTTTGTTAATTTTATGAATCCTTTGATATCATTATTTAAAGGGCAGCCTTTTTGGCAAGGACTTTTAACACAAGAAAAACACTTTAAAACTTTATTTCTAATATCATCTTCATTCATGTTTTACCTCCTATAATAATTATTTTATACCTGTATGGCCAAAGCCTCCACCTCTATTTATACCTATATTTTCTATTTTACCCCTATCTACTTGTTCAAATACAATTTTTTCACATTTGCATAGTACTATTTGGGCAATTCTATCACCTTTGTTTATTTTATAGATTCCATTCTTATTTCCCTTTTCTGTAATTAAATAAAGTTTATCATTTTTATGACTACTATTAGATGTATTAGTCATAATTATTCCTATTTCATCACGATAGTTACTATCAATAGTACCTGGAGTATTAGCTATTCTAAGGGGAGTATTTAAAGAAATACCACTTCTAGGTCTTACTTGTATTTCATAACCTTCAGGTATGGCTAAAATTATTCCTGTAGGAATTACTTTAGTTTCTCCTTCTTTAATTTCTACATCTATAGCAGCTCTTATATCCATTCCTGCATCATTAATATTAGCATAGACTGGTAATTTTACATCTTCTCTACATAGTTCAATATAAACTTTCTTTTCTTTTAAAAGTTCTGCTTTTATTTCCTTTATTATTTCTCTTTTTAATTCTTCTTTCATGCTTTCTCCTTTAAATATCTTTTTTAAATACATTAGTATCTCTAATATCAAATCCCGCCTTTAAATATAAATGATTAGCAACTAATCTTTTTTTATTTGAAGTTAATTCTATATATTTTATATTATCACCTTTAGCATATTCAAAAATATAATTTAACAAGGCTGTACCTATATTTTTATTTTGATAATTACTATCAACACATATATAATTCAAATAATAGTAATAGCAGTTTTTACCAATATTTTTTAATTTATCAACTCTAATATGTCCTACTACTTTCTCATCTATAGTTGCAATGATACTAAAACTATTAGCATTATCTTCAATTAAATCTATATTATTATTTATATCAAAACTACTTTTTAATAATTCAACAACCTCTTCAAAATAAACATTATTATATTTTTTTATTACTAACTCGTTCATTTTCTCACATCCATTATAATATTTATAAGTTAATTATATATTCTTTTTCATAAAAATACAAAAAATATATTAATTTTCATGTATAATGATATAGGAGGTTATTATAATGGTAAAAATTAAAAACAATTATATCAAAACAATAATATCTTATTTATTAATTATGCTAGGAGTTATTTTAGCATCATATTCATTAGATACTTTTTTAATTCCTAATAACATTTTAGATGGAGGAGTTACTGGTATATCTATTATCGTTTCTAAAGTCTTTTCTATACCTATTAGTATTTTAGTTATTCTTATAAATATTCCTTTTGTCTATATAGGATATCGTAATTTAGGAAAAAGATTTTTAATAAGAACGATTTTTAGTATGTTAGTTTTTTCTATCTCTCTTAATTTCTTTGAGTCTTTTCACGAAGTAACAGATGAGATATTACTTGCTACTGTCTTTGGAGGTGTCTTACTTGGTATTGGAGTTGGATTAATTATAAGACTTGGAGCATGTATTGACGGCACTGAATCTGTAGCACTTGTTATAAGTAAAAAAACTTCTCTTTCTGTAGGACAGATTGTTATGATTTTTAACTTTTTTATTTATGGTATAGCAGCTTTAACTTTTGGAATTGATAGAGCTTTATACTCTGTTTTGACTTATTTTATAACTTATAAAGTAATTGATTTAGTTTCTGAAGGATTAGAACAAGCGAAAGCTGCTTTAATTGTTACAGAAAAAGGTACTGATATGGCGAGCGAAATATATAAAAGATTGGGAAGAACTGTTACTAGAATTAATGGTAAAGGCCTTTTATCTGGAGAAAAAGAAGTTATGTATTGTGTTTTAACAAGAATGGAAGTCTTTGAACTTAGAAAAATAGCAGAAGAGATGGATGAAAGCGCTTTTATATCTATATTAGATGTATCTGATATTATTGGAAATCATATAAAATCTACTAAAAGATTACGTACAAAAAGAGATAGTTCAAGAATAAAATGATAATAAATTAATCTTTTCTCATATACTTAAAGTGTAAGGAGTTGATACTTTGACTATTTATACAGTACAACGTGGTGATACACTTTATGGTATTGCAAGAAAATTTGGAGTGAGTGTAAGAGATATAACCGATATTAATGGACTATCAAATATTAATCGCTTAATGATTGGACAAGCTTTAGTAATTCCTACTAAAGTGTTACCTAATATTTTAGTAAATGGCTATGCTTATCCGACTATTAGTGATACTACCCTGGCTTTAACTTTACCTAATTTAACTTTTATTAGTATTTTTAGTCACCAGGTTACTAGTGAGGGAAATCTTGTTCCTATTAACGATAGTAGAGTTATAAAAGCTGCTAAAGATAATAATACCTTGCCTATGTTAGTTATGACTAATATAGGTAGTTCGGGAAGATTTGAAAGTGAGCTTGCCCATGATATATTAGCGAATGATAATGTTCAAGATAGGTTGATTAATAATTTAATAACAACTCTAAAAAATAAAGGTTATGCTGGAGTAGATATTGATTTTGAATATGTCTATCCAATGGATAAAGAATTATATAATGCCTTTTTAGAAAAGGTTGTAACTAGATTACGTGAAGAGGAGTTTATCATAACAACTGCACTTGCTCCTAAAGTTCGAGAAAATCAAGTTGGGACTTTGTATGAAGCTCATGATTATGCAACACACGGACGTTTAGCTAATTATGTTATTTTAATGACTTATGAATGGGGCTATACTTATGGTCCTCCTATGGCAGTGGCACCACTTAATCAAGTAGAACGAGTAATACAATATGCAGTTACGGCTATACCTAGTAAAAAGATATTAATGGGAATTCCTAACTATGGTTATGACTTTACTTTACCTTATGAACAAGGAAGACCTGCTAAATCAATATCTAATACTAATGCTGTTGCCCTTGCTGCTGAAAAAGGAGTGGAAATACAGTTTGACCCTGTTGCAAAGGCTCCGTATTTCTATTATAAGGATGAAAACGGCGCTTTACATATTGTTTGGTTTGAAGATGCTAGAAGTATTAAAGCTAAGTTAGACCTTGTAACGAAATATAATCTAGGTGGTGTTTCATTTTGGACAGTTATGAATTATTTTCCACAAGGTTATGCTGTTTTAAATAATAATTTTCAAGTAGAGAAATTTTAAAAAGTTGTATAGATTTAACAATATCCATACAACTTTTTTCTATGAAAAAAACTCTTATTATAAGAGTTAATAAACTAAATGGTCGGGAAGACAGGATTTGAACCTGCAACCCCTTGGTCCCAAACCAAGTGCTCTACCAAGTTGAGCCACTTCCCGATATTAATGGTGCGCTCGAAGGGATTCGAACCCCTGACCTTTTGGTTCGTAGCCAAACGCTCTATCCAACTGAGCTACGAGCGCATTGACATTCAAGCTATGTGTATATTAGCACTTTTTTGCCAAACAGTCAAGTATTACTTAAAAATAAATTGGAGCGGATGAGGGAAATCGAATCCCCGTCACAGCCTTGGCAAGGCCGTATTCTAACCACTAAACTACATCCGCATTCAAGATACATATATATTGTACCATATTTTTCTAAAGTATCAAGCAAAAATTTAATTAAATATTAAAATTTTCGATATTTTTTTGAAATTTGTTATAACTTATTAGCTTTTTATAGTAGTCTTCATAATTATTTATGCCTAATTCTTCTAAAATATGCAAAGCATCTTCCCTTTTCATCTTAAAAAAGCACCCTTCATCTTCAAATATCTCTTCTATTATTTTTAATTTTTTTAATTTATATATATCATTTTGACAGCCAGTTTTTTCATATAAAGAAATCTCCTTAGCAACTAAATCTCTTAACTCTTGCATATTATCTATTCCTCTCTATAACCTCTTCATCTATTTTATCTGATGCTTCTTTAATTTTTCTAGTTTTTCTTTTACTATATTCTTCTAATCCCTTTCCTCTATAAATAAAATTAATACCTTCAAAATTATCATAGTCAAAGTCTGTTTCTTTAGCTTTAGAATTTTCATTATAATTTATAACTTCAATAATTCTATATCTGTTTCCTTCTTTTTCTTTATAGTAGTTATAAGTAAAATGTTTTAACTCATCATTAGAGAAAAACATTCTTATTAGATTATTAATATATTGAATTCCTGCTAATGAGTCTAGAGTTTCTTCTTGTAATAATTCATTTATAAGATTGAATTTTTCTTCTATATCATCTTCATAATACTTTTTTCCAAAGTTTGTTTCTTCTTTTAATTTATTAATTAACATATTAGTTTTATTTTGAAAGTTATCAAATGTTAAATCTATATTTTCATCTAAATGTAAGCCCAAGTCATAAATATTCACATATTCTACACCATTCTCTGTTTGAATTAATGCTGTTAATCCCTCGGGTTTTAATTGTAGTTTTGCTCTTGTTAAATCATCCATTTTAGTATAGCTTTCCTTTAATTCTGTCGCATCAGCTTTAAAAACATAGCCATCGGCTTTAAAGATTACATATCTATGAAAAGCCATATCATTAATAACATTTTCAATATTGTTCCTTGTTAAGAAATATGAAAATAACTCAGCCCAACTTTTACAGATGGCATCATTATCTTGCACATTAAATTCATTAATCTGTTTGTTATAAATTTTACTCATAAAACCAATACTTATATCCTGATTAAAAGCGACAAATTCTTCGTTATATACTAAACAACTATTAAGATTATTATAAAGCTTTAAAGCTATAGAACTCTCATTACTATTGACCGGTAAATTTCTTTCTACTCTTTTGATAAAGTTTTTGCTAGGATGGGCAGTAGTTATAAATTTCTTACCAAAAGAAGTTATAGGTTTGTCATATCCATAAGGCATCATAGTATCACTCCTATAATTATTATAGCCATTTTTTAGAAAAAGAAAAAGAGCTTTTCGCTCTTATCTTGCAATTTGGAGGGCCTAGTCGGATTTGAACCAACGATCGAGGAGTTGCAGTCCTGTGCCTTACCACTTGGCTATAGACCCATAAGATGCAATTAACTTGTAATTGCATATATAATTTTACACTATTGTTATTTGCTTGTCAATTATTGTAAATATTTTTTCTAATAAATATTATGTATTTTTTATATTTATAGACCTATTTTAAGAATTTTTCATTAATTTTCTTAATCATATCATAGTCTTTCATCCTTAAAATATTAATTTCTTTATTACCTATATAAGTATCTATACTTATAACATTATCGTAGTTATAGTTATCCCCATCAATACTAACTAGAATATTTTTACTAATTACTTCTGGTCTTATAGAAATAGTTTTTTTCCGGGAACAATCAAAGAGTTAAGTAAATTGCGATAACTTTTAGAATTTAAGGGAGCGATAGGTGTAAGTTGTAAGGTATGAAAGGTATTATAGACGATTGAACCTCCAAAACTAAGGTTATAAGCTGTTGAACCAAATGATGTTGATACTAATAAACCATCACCAACATAGTTTTCTAATAGTTCATCATTTATTAGAACTTTAAATCTAGCAGTGTTAAGTTCTTGTTCTCTTAAAACAAGTTCATTTAAAGTAAAGTGTTTAAATGTATTTTCTTTAGTAAATATCTCTATTTCTCCAATACCTATTTTTTCACATTTTAATTCTCCTAAAGAAAGCTTTTCGATAAATTTATCTATATCATCAAAACTAAGTTCCATGGCAAAACCAAGTGTTCCTGTGTTTATACCAATATAGTAGCATTTACTATCAAAATCACTTGCTTTAACCATCCTTAGAAAGGCTCCATCTCCACCGATGGCAATACCTAAATCATAGTTCTTGGTAACTATTTTAAAACCTTTTTCTTTTAATTTAGATTTAACAATATCAGAGATTTTTTTTGACTTTAAGTTGTCATTTACGAATAATTTGATTCTATTTATCTTAATCATTTCTCTTCCTATATTTAAATAATACTGATGGTCTATGACCTTCACCGGATGTCATTTTATCAGTTTTTTCTACTTTGTCTTTAATAATTCTTCTAAAGGCAGGATCTAATAACTTTTTGTTAAGTATTACTTCATAGACTTGTTGTAATTCTCCTAAAGTGAAATATTCTGGCATCATATTAAAGACTATATCAGTATAATTTACTTTATTCTTTAGTCTTTCAAGACCTGCTAATACTACTAAGTCGTGGTCAAAAGCTAAAACATTTTTTCTTGCTTTAAAACTGTATCTATCAGTAGTTTTTTCTCTTAAAGTCTTTTTTATTGATAAATTTATAGTCTCTTTCCCATTAGTAAGAGAAATATCTACAATATTATCTTTTTCTTCTATTAGAATAACATCAAACCAACAAGCATTAGGATTAATCATCTCAGTTAAGCTATTTTTATCGACTAGAGCAATATATGAAGTTGATACTACTCTTGTCCTTGGGTCTCTATCTAAAGCATCATATGTATATAGCTGTTCTAAATAGATATTAGATAGGTTAGTTTCTCTTTTTAATACCCTTTTAGCACAGCTTTCTAATGTTTCTGTTTTAGGATTTAAAAAGCCGCCAGGTAAGCACCATTTACCTTTAAAAGGATAATCATTTCGTTTTACTAAAAGAATGCTCATCATCTTTTTACTGTTTTTACGATAATTACTTGTCTTTTCACTAGATACACTAATTAAAAGGATATCTGCTGTCATTGATAATTGGTCAAAATCTTTAGCATTATAATCTTTTAGGAATTCTTCTTCACTATTATAAACTTTTTCCATGCTACACCTCTTTTTCATAATTTGATTATAACATAATTCTTAGAAAAATGTTACTTTATAATATCTAGTAACATTGTTATAATCTTTTCAATAATATGTTCTTTATTTAAGGCTCTACTTTCCTTATTAACAGTCATCTTTTCTTTATAAAATTTGTTATTATCTCTATCATAGATACAAATATATACAGTATTATCATCACCTGTAGGATTATTAGGGTCACTTCTATTAAGTTTTCCTGTTATACCTATTCCATAATTACTATTTGCAAAAATACTAATTGCTTTACTCATCTCTATTGCAGTTTCCATACTATAGACAGTATATTTATCTATTACTTCTTTAGGTACCCCCATTTTAACTTTATATTCATTGGAATAAGTTACAGCACTGTATTTTAAAACTTCACTTGCACCTTCACAATTAGTAATAGCATTAACTACTCCTCCACCAGTACAACTTTCCATTGTCGCGATTGTTTTTTGTCC
>CALWAJ010000020.1 GCA_944373065.1 uncultured Bacilli bacterium | reverse complement strand
TCTGACTTTAAGATAACTAGAATAACTAAGCCTAGTAGTTGTATTAAACTAAAAGATGGTGATACTGTTGTTGATGTTATGTTGGATACTTTTCCTGATATCTTTATCGCTACATCACTTGGCTATGGTTTATGGTTTAGTAAGGAAGAAATACCTATTGTTGGCATAAAAGCTAGTGGTGTTAAAGCGATTAATTTAAAAGATGATAATGTTGTTAGTACTATTAACTTTGATGAGAATACAAGTGACTATCTTGCTATTCTTACTGATAAAGGTACAGGTAAAAGAGTTAAACTAAAAGACTTTGAAAAGAGTAGTAGGGCAAGACGTGGGTTAATGACTATAAGAGATGTTAAGACTAATCCATATCATGTTATTAAAGCCTTAATTCCATCTAATAAAGATCATATAGGACTTAAAAATGGTGATATTACATTAATAAAACCTACAGAATTACCTATTACTGATAGATATTCTACAGGTAGTACTATTAATAAAAAAGGACTAACTAATGCTTTCCTTTATAAAACATTAGAAAAGTCTCAAGAAGAAGATACTATTCCTAAGAAAGAACAGGTATCACTTGAAGATATTGATAAAAGATTAATGACAATAGACGACTTTTTGAAATAAGTCGTCTTTTTTTGCATATTATTTAGTAGGTGGTGTTTATGTCTAAAGAAAGTTTTAAAGCGTTTATTAAAAAAAGACCAGAGTTAGCTCAGGCTGTCTTTAATAATAAAACTACTTTTCAAAAGTTATATGAAACCTATGATATGTATGGAGAAGATAGTAATGTTTATGATGAGTTATTAACAACAAAAAATGAAGTAAAAGAGGCATCTTCTACTTCGTTTAAAGAAATAACTAATCTATTTAAAAATATTGATTTGGATACTGTTCAAAGAAGTGTAAATGGACTTCAAAAAGCAGTAAGTTTAATTAGTGAAATTGTACCTAAAAATAATAATGAATTTACTCCTAATTATGAAGAGAGACCTATTAATAGGTATTATGAAGATTAATGCAAGTAGAAACATTATTAAAAATCAAAAGTAATCCTAATCTTTATAGATATTTAAGAGAAAATTCATATTGGTATAAGTATTTGAATAGAAGCCCTTTATCTCTAAAAGATATGGAAGAAGAGATGAAAGAAAAATATAAACTTAGACCTACTGATAGATTAGAAAATGTTTCTAATACTATTAAGATGATAGAATCTTTTTTAGAAGTTATGAGGTAGTCTTAGTTTTAATTTTTTCTTCTAGTTGTCCTTTTTTTTGGATGAGAGCACTTGTAATAGATTTATAAGCTATATTGTGATTAGTTAAATCTGTTTGCATTATTATATTAGCATAGTCATTATTTACAAATTGATTATAATAATCTAAATCTAGAGGTTCTAATAGACTCCAAAGATAATCTTTTCCCATGAAAATAGTACTGTAATCACTAACTTCATCATCTTTAATCTTTAGAATTTCAACTATTGCTTGATACATGTGATTAATAAATATTATATTTTTTATATAATTAAATTGTGGTAAATACATATTTATAAAATTATCATAACGACTAGATAAAATAGAAGAAGTTTCTTTGGTAATTTTGTACTTTTCTGATTCTTTTTCTAAGTCATTATAAAGAAATAAAAACTTTTTTGTCACATTTTCTTTTAATGTATTATTTATGCTCTTGTTATTATTAATTAATCCTAAAAATGTTTCAGCATGATCTAATATGAGAGAATAATTAAGATAAGGACAAATATTTAAAATATACGATAGCATGTTATTATTGCAATAAAGTTCAAATCCTGTAGTATAATTATCATTATATAAATCAAAAAAATCTGATGAAGATAAAGCTATTTTTAGAAGATTTGTTCCTAATCTTTGTTTTGCTAAATCAATATTTAAATCGTTTATTATTTTTACTTCATTACCATTATTTTTATCTATTAAATTATCTTTATATAAATTATTTAGTAATTTATAAGCTGTTTTAGGAGTTATTCTCTTTAATTTCTCATTTATTATATCTTCAATTATCGATATAATTTTTTCATCTTTATTACTACTAAAATACACTTCTTCTAATCTTTTATTATAAAAATATAAGTCGTTTAAAAGCTTTTGTTCATTCTTTTCTAAATTTAAATTCATAATAATTCCTCTTTTCTATGTTCTTATTATAGCTTTTTTCTTTAAATATGCAATAAAAAATGATATATTATAAATGTGAGGGATAATATGAAATATATGCTAACTTATCAAGAATTACTTTTAGATATTAATAATTCAAATATAAAATTTGCAATAGATAGAGTACTTACTGATATATATAAAGATAAAAGACTTGTAGAATCTATTAATAAATATAAAGAAACTTTAGATGAAAAGACAAAAGATGAAATCTATGAAAATGAGAACTTTGTTAAATATAAAAAATTAGAAAATGAAGCTAATATGTTAATATTAAAATTAAATAAAATATTTAAAGAATTGGAAGTAGATTTATGAGAATAATTAGTGGTAAATATAAAGGAAGAGTTTTGAAAGGTTATACTTTAAAAGGTACTAGACCAACAATGGATAGAGTTAAAGAATCATTATTTGCAACTATTAATGAATATGTTAATAATAGTGTATGTCTAGATCTTTTTGCAGGTAGTGGAGCTTTAGGACTTGAAGCTTTAAGTATGGGAGCGCGGGAAGTAATATTTGTAGATAAAGAATTTATTGCGTGTAAAACTATAAAAAGTAATTTAGAAATGTTAGATGTTAATACTAATACAA
Organism: uncultured Bacilli bacterium; assembly: GCA_944373065.1. Classification (GTDB taxonomy): domain Bacteria; phylum Bacillota_I; class Bacilli_A; order RF39; family UBA660; genus Onthousia. Next base: position 13,171 of record CALWAJ010000020.1, on the reverse strand, counting down.
CGGTATTAAATATGGATTATTTAAAGGCATTAGAGAGACTTTATCCTAAAAAGTTTGACCTTATCTTTTTAGATCCTCCATATAAAACAGATTATTTAAAAAAAGCTTTAGAGAAAATAGAAGAGTTAAAATTAATTACAGATACATCTTTAGTTATATTAGAAAGTGATGATATAAATAAATTAACTTTTAGTGATTATTATATAGAAGTTAAGACTAAAAAGTACGGTGATAAATATATTAGGATATTAAAGAAGAAAGACTAGGCGTCTTTCTTTATTTTGAAATAAAATGTTGTTCCTTTGTTTTTCTTAGAAGTTACACCATAATCAAAGTTATGTAATAATAAGATATTTTTTACGATAGAAAGACCTAAGCCTGTCCCATAAACATATCTTTTATGATTTTTCTTACTACGATAATATCTATCAAAGATGTGGTCTATTTCTTTCTTATCAATACCTTTACCACTATCTATTACCATAATAGTGTAATCTTTCTCATCTTCTACAACTTTAATAATAACCTTTTTATTTTCTCCTGTGTAGTTTAGAGCATTATTAAGTAAATTATATATTACTTGTTCAATCTTCTTTTTATCGGCATCTATCTTTAACTCCTTTATATTATTACGAATAAACTCTATAATGTAACCATCTTTAATAACATAGATATTATGTTGTTTAACAATTTTTTCTATTAGTTTAATTAAATCAAAATTACTAATATCAAGCTTATCTAAATCATTCTCTACTTTAGTTAAAGCTAGAATATCATTAACTAAATCATTAAGACGATTAACTTCTTCAATAATAATATTTAAATTACTAATACACTTTTCTTTATCATTAATATTAATATCTAAAATTAATTCAGCATAAGCTTTGATCATGGTAAGGGGAGTCTTTAAATCATGAGAGACATTAGCCATTAAGTCTTTTTGTAACTCTTCAGTCTTAGATAACTCTTCTTTCATGTCATTTAAAGCATTTGTTAAATCAATAAGTTCTTTAATGTCACTAGTTGTTTCAAAGTTAGTTTTTAATTTACCTTTAGCGATTAAATTAGCAGCTTTAGATATTTTAATAATAGGATCAGATAATCTTTTAGAAATAAAATATGCTACAACAATACTTAAAAGTAAGACTACGATACTTACAACTATTAGTTGTTGTTCAATTATATTAATAGTAGAATCTAAGGGAATAAGAGATGTAGAAATAAATATATATAAATTATTACTTATTTTAGTTGCTGTCATAATACTTTTTTCTTTAGTAAAATTATTAACTAAATTATAAGTATTAGTCTTTTTATTACTAAGAATAAACTTTCTTTTAATCGCTTTAGACCTTAATCTACAGTTATTACCACTACTAGAATATAAGGAATCACCATTACTGTTAGAAAGTTCGATACAAACATTTTCTTTATAGGAAACTCTATCTAATTTATCATATAAAGTGGTATCATTTTCAGTAACTAAAATATCTTTAGAGAGATTTTTTATTGTTTTAGTCTTTGTCCATTCATAGAAAGTGTTAATAAATATAACTTGGAAAAAGAAAAGAAATATTAAAATAAAAAGAGAAAATATGGCTAAGTATTTAAATATTTTAGTAGCTAGTCTATTTTTCATCATCAAATTTATATCCTATTCCTCTAACAGTAATAATTAAATCTCTATATTTTCCTAAATTATTTCTAAGCATCTTAATATGAGTATCAACAGTTCTATCATCACCATAAAAGTCATAGCCCCATATTTTACTTAATAATTGTTCACGAGATATAGCAATTTTTTTATTATTAATAAAGTATTTTAATATTTCAAATTCTTTAGGAGTAACATTAACTTCTTTATCATCTATTTTAACAGTATGTTCAAGAAAGTTAACAACTAGACTGTCATGGTAATAACTATCAACGTTATTTTTAGTTCTTTTAATAATAGCTTTTATTCTAGCGATTAACTCACGAGGAGAGAAAGGCTTACATAAATAATCATCTATACCTCTGTCAAATCCTTCTAATTTATCTATTTCATCGTCTCTAGCTGACAAAATAATAGTAGGAATCTTTTTATCTTTAGGAATATTATTAAGAAGAGTAAAGCCATCCATTACAGGCATCATGATATCAAGAACCATTAAATCAAATTTATTATTATTAAGTAACTCTAATGCTTTTATCCCATTATCTGCTTCTTTAACTTCATATCCTTCTAAAGTAGCATATTCTCTAATAACTTCTCTTATGTTTTTTTCATCATCGACGATTAATATTTTTACTTTTTGCAAAAGTACCACCTCTTTTTTTATTATTATAGCGTAATTTGTTAAATATGTAAAAAGTTGAAATGAAAATATAAAGTAAAAACTCTATTCATCTTGATAAAACTTTTACATTTTTTGGGATAGAATAGAGTTTTTATATTACAATCATATTGCTTTTTATAAGTTTTCATTTCGCAAAAAACAATTTTTTCCGTTTTTGCGAATTGAATTTGATTTTCTCTACAAAATCTTTTTCATGATATAATATATAGTATCAAGTAGAATAATAATATAATATGTTAGAAAACAAAAAAAGTAATATAACAAATCTAAAATCTAATATTAAAAACTTAAAAACTTATAATGCTGTTTTTAGTTTTGCTCTTGGAGTAAATAGTATGGGTTTAGCAATTGCACTAATAAGTGATAATTCTAGATTTGTTGCTACTTCATTAATATTTATGGCAACATTAGGAGTAGTTATGTATGATGATAATAAAAAATTTATTAAACAGTTAGAGTTAATTGATAATAAAGATGAAACTAAATTTGATGCAGAGTTAAGTAATTATAAGATACATAAAAAGGTTAAATAGAGAGAGTTATGGTGACTCTTTATTTTTTTAAGCTCTTTTTGACTAGATATAAGTTATAGAAAGTTGTAAATACTACATTAAGACTCGTTGAGAAGATAAGTCCCCACATACCTATTTTTAAAAGAGAAAAAATAAGTAGGAAAATTGTTCTAATTAAAGTTCCTATAATAGTTGTTCTAAGTCCTAATTTAGTTAAGCCCATAGCATCTAAACAAGCTGATAAGGGAGCTTCTAGATACTGTAAAATACAAATAGGGGCAAGAAATCTCATGTAGGCGGCACCTTCATGGGTATTATAAATTAAACCTAAGAAGAGTTCTGGGAATAAAGCTAGCATTATTGATGCAGGTACTCCTATTAAAAGAGATATTCCAATCGCTTGTTTTAACTTCTTTTTAGCATATCCATACTGTTTTTTACTGGTCGCTTTCGATATAATTGGTAATAAAGCTTGACTTATAGCCATAGTAAAGAAAGAAGGTAGAAGAAGTAGGGGCATAACAAAGCCACTGATGACTCCATACTCTGTAACAATAAAATTAGAACTATATCCTACATAGGTTAAGGCATTAGTTAAAATTATAGGCTCTAAAAAATAGCCAAAAGAACCTATAAGCCTACTTGCAGTTGATGGTATGCTTATATTCATCGCTTCTTTGGCATAAACTTTGTTAAAAGCTAAGTCCTTTTTCTTTATTGTTAAGTTTTTTGGCAAGAAGAAGAACAGTACTAAAATAGAAGAAAGTTCACTAATAATATTAGTTAAAATTACAAAAGTAACAGCGATTTCTAAGCCTTTGTTAATAAATATAGGAACACCTATAATAATTAGAATAAGTCTTATAATATCTTCTAAGACATTAGATGTGACATGAGGTAGCATCTGTTGTTTTCCAAAAAAATAACTTCTTAAAATACTAGAGGTACTAGTTAGAGGTAAAACAATACAAATAGCAAGGATGGGAAGTAATGCCCTTTTTTCATGTAAAAAATTAAAAGCAAGAGTAGGGGCGATAATAATAACAAAAGAGATAATAATTATATTAATTATTAAAGAAATAGGAAGTAGGGAAAAAAGAAGCCTTTTGTTATTTTTAGAGTCTTCAGCAATAAGCTTAGATAATGCTGTAGGAATTCCAAATTGACATAAACCTATTAATAGAGAAAAAGTCGGTAGTACTAACATGTAAAGACCAATACCAACACTACCCATTAATCTACTCATAACAATCTTTATAATCATGCCTAATACTTTTGTCAAGGCACCACCAATTATAAGAATAATTGTAGATTTTATAAAAGTTTCTTTTTTCATAGATAGTCTCCTTTATATCTAATATATGCAAAGAAAAATTAAAAAATATGTAAATATATGTTCGTAAAGGAAACTGTAAATCACTTTGTAAATTTTCTGTAAAATTAAGTGTAACTACTTTTTTTAGAATATTTGATGTGATAAACTAAATATAACTTAAGAAGTGTAGTAAAGGTGGTTAGTAATATGGAAAATGTAATAGATTTTTTAGCGACTAAAGAAGTATTAATAGTATTAGCGATTATGGGAGTTATATTAGCTGTCTATTTTGTTTTGTGGTTTATGGAATTTATGAAAAAACATGAAGAGAAGAAAAAACTACAGAATAATACAATAGAACTTAATAAAATGGTCTTAGAAGAGATTAATAAGAAAGCTAATGAAAGTAGTAATAAGATAGAGACACCTAAGAAAGAAGAAATAAAAGTAGAAGAGAAACCTATAGAAGTTAATAATGTTAATACTAATAATATAAATGAACAAGTTAAGACTGAAGTATTAGAAGTTCCTGATATTGTTCCTACAGTTAAAGAAAATAATCAAGTAACAACAGATAATTTGGTTGTTACACCAGTAGAAGTAAAACCTGTAGTTGTAGATGCACCTAAAGAAGAATTAGTGCCTAATGATAATATTCTTTTAAATAATCAATTTAATGAAGAAGTTAAAGTTGTGGAGCCAGAAGTTATTACACCAGTTACAGCACCTAAGAATGAAGAAGAAGTAATTAAATATAAAGATGAAGTTTATACTAAGAGCGAAGCTAAAGAAGAATTAGAGAGAATTACTAATGAATTAAAGAAATTAAATGAAGAAGAAAAACAAAATGTTGAACTTACTAAATATGAAACAGAACAAGAAGAAAATGCTATTATTAGTTTAGATGAATTACTAGCTAAAGGAAAAACTTTAGTAGAACAAAATGAAGTTACACAATATCAAGATGATGGTAATGAGCCTATTAGTATTAGTGAGTTAGAAGAAAGATATAGAAATAAAGAAGAAAATGTTGAAGTTCTTGATACAGAAGATGAAGTTAAGAACGAGAAACCTAAAGTATCTATTGATGATTTTTTAAGTGCTAATGCTAATAAAGAGACTGTTCAAGCATATCAAAATAAGAGTGCTTATCATCCTAGTCCTATTATTAGTCCTATATATGGAATTGAGAAAGAGTCAGTTAATAAAAATACTACATTAGAACTTGAAAATACTGCTAATTATCAGAAGTTTGATGAAGAGATTAGAAAAACTAATGAGTTTTTATCTAAGTTAAAAGAATTACAACAGAAATTGGATTAAATATATATAAATATGAATTTTATAAATTGACCTCAATTAGGGGTCAATTTTTGATTGATAAAGTAAGTTTACTATGATACAATTTAGTTAACAAAGATAATAAAGGAAGTAATGATATGGCTAATTCAATTTATCAGGGTAAAATAATTCGTCAATCTATACAATCTACAGGTAAAAATGTGGGAATGATTTGTTTACAATATGTTACCTGGGGGGGAGAGGCGTTTATACTCCTTATTAAGTAATGAAATTACTTTCTTTCATTATGATATAAGAGTAGGATAAGTGTATTCTGTTCTTTTTGTTGTGTCAAGGATATTGATAAAGAGTGCAAAATGTAATAAAAGATAAATAATTGGGCAGACTTATAAAAAAATAGGAGGTAGTTTTTATGAGAAGAATAAAGAAGATATTAATAGTAGCACTTATATTTGTAGTAACACTAAATATTAATTATTTAGGAATGATGGATAAAAGAATAATAGTAGGAAGTAGTGAATATAAGACAGGAAATACAAGTAACTTAGTCTTAAATAAGATATTAAGTGATAATGAATTAAAGACTGAGATACCAAAAATGTTTAATTATGCAAGTAATGGTAATTATTGGCCTATTAGTTCAGATAATGAATTAAATAATCCAAATTATATAACAAATGGGTTATATAGTAGTAGTGATGAAGATGGAACAACATATTATTATCGAGGAGATATAGATAATAATAACTTAGTATTTGGAGCATATGATGAAGATTATTATGTGTATGGTAATGCCTTAGGAACAGGATTTAAGTATTATCAAAGTAAAGAAAGTTGTATAGAAGCTGGAAATTCAGATGAATTTTGTGTAAAGACTAAGCTTGCCTCAGCTGGAGAAAAGATGTACTGGAAGATAATAAGAGTAAATGGTGATGGTAGTTTAAGATTGTTTTATAATGGTGTTGGATTAAAGAATTTAAATTCTGGTGTAATTATAGAATCATTTAAAGAAGAAGAAATATCAGGAGTAGTAGGGTATGTTCCATATAATTTAGAGAGAAATGACCCTAAATATAGTGGATATACCTATGATAATGGAACAGATAGTTTTATAAAGAAAGAAGTAGATACTTGGTATAATAATACATTAGGAAGTAATCCTGATTATGATAAATATGTAATATTAGGAAGATACTGTAATGATACTAGTAGATATAATTATGATGGATATGGTAGTTTTTCAAGTGATGATAGATTAGACCAAGCATTAAATAATTTTGCCAAAGATAATGCACCTAGTTTTATATGTCCTGATACAAGTGAAAGTTATGGAGGAAGTTATAGATTAAAAGCAGGACTAATAACAGCAGATGAGTTAGTTTATGCTGGAGAATCATTTAGTGTTCCAGGAAATAGTTATTTAAATCCAGGAGAAGATGGACTTGATTATTGGAGTATGACACCATATAGTTCAGAATTTGTGTGTGTACCTCGTGATCAGTTATTACTTTCTTTTATTTATTCATACTCAGGCATCCGTCCCGTAATTAATATATCAACAGAGAATATGACACTAACAGGAGATGGAACACTAGATAATCCATACATATTAGAAGAAGTAGAGCCTACAAATAGTTATAAAGGGAAAGTAACAATAGAAGTAGGAAGTAGTGTAGATGATATAAATGCTTTTGAAGGAGAGTTAAATTTAAGTGGAGTTACATGGACAGTAAAAGATGAAAGTATTGCCAAAATAGAGAATGGTAAGATAATAGGACTTAAAAATGGAACAACTGTAATAACAGGAGTAGGAAGTGATGGAACAAGTTATGAAATAGAAGTAACAGTCCTAAGTAATCCTGTTACTAGTAGTGTTTTATATATAGGAATAGGACTTATCTTAATACTTGTACTTGGAACAGGAGTATATATCTTTTATCGAGTTAAAAGATTAGATTAGAGATTAATAAAGTGGTTTCTATATGGATAAAAATACTCCATTTACCTTTAAATTTGTTGATTAAATTAAGAAATTTACGAAATTTCGTAAAAAACTATTGATTATTCGTATCCACCATGTTACATTATTAGCAGGAGGGATACACTAATGAATAAAGTAAAGAAAAATAAAGAATATGATGAAAATCTATTAAAGTTAGAGGAAGAGTTTATAAATGATTTTATCAAACTAAGAAAAGATAAACATTTAACTCAAGAAGAACTAGCAAGACGTGCTGATGTTATTAGATTAACTATTACAAGAATAGAGAATCTTGTAACTTCTCCTCAACTTGATACTCTTATTAAAATACTAGAACCTATTGGTTATACTGTTAAAATAGTACCAATAAAGAAGAAAAAAAATACTGAAGATTAGTTTTTCTAATCTTTTTATTTTTCTATAGAAATTTTTCTTTAAATAATTTATACTATTTTTAGGAAGTGAGACTTGTGAAGAATATTACTATTTTACCTGCTGATACATATATTGTTGTTAATAAAACGGTTCTTCATGAAGAAGATAGACGTCTTTTAACTATGCTTTATCAACCTATAATAGGTTATATGGCTGTTAGTCTTTACTTTACTTTAGTAGATGATTTAGAAAATAATAGTACTAGTAGTGATTTAACTCATCATCATTTAATGAGTATTATGCAACTTAGATTAGAAGATATTTTAATAGCTAGAGAAAAATTAGAGGCTGTAGGACTTTTAAAAACTTACTTAAAAAAAGGAAGTGTTAATAATTATGTCTATCTAATATATTCTCCTATTAGTGCTAATGAGTTTTTTAATCATCCAATATTAAATATAGTCTTATATAATAATATAGGTAAAAAAGAATATGATAAAAGACAAGAATTATTCAAAATACCTAAAATTAGATTAACTGAGTATTTAGATATTAGTCATAAATTTAATGAAGTATTTAAAAGTAGTACTTTGAAACCTTTTGAAGTTATAGAAAATATAGAAAAGAAAACAGAAGCAGAGATTCCTTTAGATGATGCTGTTGACTTTAATTTGTTAATTTCTTCTATTCCTGAAGGATTTATTAATGCAAAATGCTTTAATAGTGAGACTAAAAGACTTATTAATAGTTTAGCTTTAGTCTATAATATAGATACTGAAAAGATGAGTAGCTTGGTTAGGACTTCACTTACTGAAAAGGGAATGGTCGATAAAACAGCATTACGGAAGAATTGTAGAAATTATTATCAATTTGAAAATCTAGGAGCTTTACCAACTTTAGTCTATCAAACACAGCCTGATTACTTAAAAAAACCTGTTGGTGATGATTCTAAATGGGCTAAAATGGTATATACTTTTGAAAATACTAGTCCATATGATTATCTTAGAAGTAAATATAAAGGAGCAGAACCTACGAAGAGAGATTTACAATTAATAGAAGAGTTAATGATAGATCAAAAACTTAGTGCAGGTGTTGTTAATGTCTTAATTTCTTATGCTTTGAAAGTCAATAATCAAAAACTTAATAGAAGTTATTTAGAAACTATTGCTGGACAGTGGAAACGGCTTAATATAGAGACAGTAGAAGAAGCGATGAAATTAACAGAAAAAGAATATAAAAAGATGAAAAAACTTGCTACTACTAAATCTAAGAGTAAAACTGTTGTTAAGAAAAATACAAAAGAAGATATATTGCCAGATTGGTTTGATAAAGATTTAAGTACTGATAATAATAGTGAAGAAGAATCTTTAGAGCTTAATAAAATAATAGATAGTCTTGTTTAATTTATGTTTTTGTAGTATAATATGCCTTAATTAAAGGGGGTATTATGAGAAATATATTAATTAGAAAATACATATTAGATATATTATTAGTAGTTATAGTTGTATCATTATTAACTTGGTTTTGGTTTGGGCCATATCAAAGTAAAGTTAGGATAAGAGAGACTTTAATGAGTAATAATTTAGCTTTTAATAAAGATATTAGTTATAGTGGTTTTGATAATATATCATTAAGTAATAATAAAATTACTAAAGACTTAGTAGTAACTAATGATAGTGATAAAACAGTTAGCTTTATTATTAGTTTTGATAATTTAACTAATAATAAAAATAATTATATTAACTATATTATAACTGATGATGAAGGTTATAGTAGTGATATTAGATGTTTATCTACTGATGGTTATATCTTAGAAAATAGTATTGATGTTTCAGATACTAAGAACTATAAAATTACTATTTGGAGTGATTCTTTAGATATAAATGGTAATTTAGAATTAATTTTAATGCCAGTATATGCTTAACAAAGTTTAAAAACTATGTTAAGATATATTTGTCTTGTCCCTATAGTTCAACGGATAGAACAAGGTCCTCCTAAGGCTTAGATGAAGGTTCGATTCCTTCTAGGGACGCCATTTTATTAGGAGTGTTTTTTTATGTTAAAATATACAAATAACTTTAAAGATTATGAATTAATAGATGCTAGCCTCGGAGAAAAAATAGAAAGATGGGGTAATTATATTTTACTTAGACCTGATCCTACTATTATTTGGGATAATGGTAATTTATTGGAGAAATATAAAGGTAAAATAGATGCTGTGTATCATAGATCTAGTAAAGGTGGTGGGTATTGGGAAAATTTAAGAAAAGTTCCTGATATTTGGCAGATAAAATATAAAGACTTAACTTTTAATATTAAACAAATGGGTTTTAAACACACAGGATTATTTCCAGAACAAGTGGTTAATTGGGATTATATGATAGATAAAATTAAAAAGTCTAATAGAAAGATAAAAGTCTTAAATCTTTTTGGATATACTGGTGCTGCTAGTGTTGCTTGTTTATATGCAGGAGCTAGTGTTACTCATGTTGATTCATCAAAGGGAATGATAGAAGTATGTAAAGAGAATGTTTCTTCTTCTAATCTTTCCGATAGACCTATTAGATATTTACAAGATGATGTAATTAAGTTTGTTAAAAGAGAAATTAGAAGAGGAAATAAATATGATGCTATTATTATGGATCCTCCTAGTTATGGAAGAGGTGCTAATAAGGAAATTTGGAGTATTGAGAAAGATTTAACTAATCTTGTTAATTTGTGTTTAGAAATACTTAGTGATAAGCCTCTTTTCTTTATAATAAACTCTTATAATACAACAATATCATCTACTACTTTAAATAATTTATTAATTACGACTGTAAATAGAAAATATAAAGGACAAGTAGAAAGTGGAGAGTTGGGGCTTTTAATAAAAGATAATAATTTAACTTTACCTTGTGGTATTTATGGAAGATGGGAGAGTTATGATTAATATTTTATATGAAGATAATCATTTGTTAGTAGTAGAGAAAAAAGTAGGAGTTTTAAGTCAAAGTGATGGTAGTGATACTCCTGATATGTTAACTTTGTTAAAAGAGTATATTAAAGCTAAATATAATAAGCCAGGTAATGTTTATTTAGGATTAGTTCATCGTTTAGATAAAGAGGTTGGAGGAGTAATGGTTTTTGCTAAGACTAGTAAAGCAGCTAGAAGATTATCAGAACAGATTAGAAATAGAGAATTTAAGAAAACTTATCTTGCTATTTGTAAAGGAATAATAGACTCTGATGGAAAGTTTTATGACTATTTAAAAAGAGATGAGTATAGAAGTTATGTTACAAATAGTAAAGAAGGTAAGGAAGCTAGACTTAGTTATGAAGTGCTTAGTTCTAAAAATAATGAAAGTTTAGTAAAAATAAATTTACAAACAGGACGTCATCATCAAATTAGAGTACAATTTTCTTATCATAGACATCCTTTGTTAGGAGATAGTAAATATGGTGTTAAAGGTAAATATCCTCTAGCTTTATTTGCGTATAAATTAGAATTTACTCATCCTACTACTAAAGAAAAATTAAGTTTTAAATTATTACCTAAAGATGGATATTTTAGAGAGTATTATGATTATTTAATTAGTAATGATAAGTTATAGACAGAATTAAATTCTGTTTTTTTTGGTTGTTGTTATTTATTTTTGCGTGTGTTAAAATGTTTCTATAAGATAGTGTATAAAAGATTGGTGGCAATGTTTAATGAAAAAGGTAAAGAAAGTATTGATAGTAGTACTTATATTTGTAGTAGTCTTAAATATTAATTATTTGGGAATGGTGAATAAAAGAATAATAGTAGGAAGTAAAGAATATAAAGAAGGAAATAATAATTTAGTTTTAAATAAGATCTTAAGTGATAATGAACTTAAACAAGAGATACCTCATATGTTTAATTATACTAGTGAAGGAATACAAGATAGTGGTGGTGATGTAAATTTAGATTATGTAACAAATGGATTATATAGTAATAGCGATGAAGATGGGATAACGTATTATTATAGAGGAAATATAAATAATAATAACTTAGTATTTGGAGCATATGATGAAGATTATTATGTGTATGGTAATGTCTTAGGTACAGGTCTTAATTATTATCAAAGTAAGGAAAGTTGTATAGAAGCTGGAAATTCTGATGATTTTTGTGTAAAAACTAAATTGGCAAGCGCTGGAGATAAAATGTATTGGAAGATAGTAAGAGTAAATGGTGATGGAAGTTTGAGATTATTTTATAATGGTGGTGGCTTTATTGCAGCAGATCATATAAATTGTGGTAATCCAAGTTCATTAAATTTAGCAGAATTTTCAGGAGCAGTTGGTAATGTTTTATATAATTTAGAGAATAATGATTCGAAATATAGTGGATATACATACGATAATGGAACAGATAGTTTTATAAAGAAAGAAGTAGATACTTGGTATAATAATACCTTAGGAAGTAATAGTAATTATGATAGTAAAGTAATATTAGGAAGATTCTGTAGTGATAGTAGTGGATATAATTATGATGGTATGGGTCATTTTTCAGGTTATGATAGATTAGGACAAACATTTTCTGAATTTGATAAAGATAATGCTCCAACATTTATATGTCCAAGTACAAGTGAAAGTTATGGAGGAAGTTATCGATTAAAAGCAGGGCTTATAACAGCAGATGAGTTAGCGTTTTCAGGAGCAGCATATACTGTTCCAGAAAATAGTTATTTGAGTCTTGGAGAAGATGGGCTATCTTATTGGAGTATGACACCACATAATTATTTTACGAATATCTCTGCATCTTTTGTTCAAGATAGATATGGTCTATTAGGTTCTGATTTATCTTCACAATCTGTACGTCCAGTTATCAATCTGACAACTGAAAACTGTACACTAATTGGCGATGGAACACTAGATAATCCATATATGTTAGAAGAAGTAGAGCCTACAAATAGTTATAAAGGAAAAGTAACAATAGAAGTAGGAAGTAGTATAGATGATATAAAAGCTTTTGAAGATAATCTTGATTTGAGTGGAGTTACATGGACAGTAAAAGATTCATCTGTCGCTAGAATAGAAAATGGTAAAATAATAGGACTAAAGAATGGAACAACAGTAATAACAGGAGTAGGAAGTGATGGAACAAGTTATGAAATAGAAGTAACAGTAATAAGTAATCCTGTTACAAACAGTGCTATTTATATAGGAATTTGCCTTATTTTAATACTAGTACTTGGAACAAGTGTATATATAACTTATAGAATAAGAAATGTGATTAAATAGAATTAAAATTTGACAAAGAGTTGAAATAAAAAATTTGACAAAGAGTTGAAATAATAGTAATATTTAAGTATCTTCTTTAAAAAGAAGTGCATATAATGAA
>CALWAJ010000019.1 GCA_944373065.1 uncultured Bacilli bacterium | reverse complement strand
ATAAGTTCTAGTTTATCTCCTAGTTCTTTTAATACTTCATCTTTACTTGTAGCATCTTTTACTTCTTGTAATTCTTCTGTATCTTTTATTAATAGAGCATCCCAGTACTCATTATCGCTTAAAGTGTGATATATAGGTTTTTCACCATTTGCTTTAATAATATCTATTATATTATCACGTACTAATTTATTATATTTATTTTTCATAGTTTTTCTCCTTAATAATTAAATTATAACAGATAATTAAAAAAAGTAGATGTTTTATTATCTACTTTTACAATTTGTTATGTAATTTTAATATTTCTATTAACATTTTATCACGATATTCAGCAAGTGATTCATCATCATTACCTATTTCTTTAGGTCTATTTTTTAGGGCTTCTTCAACACCTTTTCTAGCAATACTAGCAAATTCTTCTGGGAAGTCTTTAAAATCTGCCATATCATGTAACCATAGACTAATAGATGAGTTTAAATGTTTCATAAGACCATCTACATGTCCTTTACCTCCACCTAATTCAAAGACTAGACTAGGTCCCATAATAGCCCATCTTAATCCTGGTCCATAAGTTACGGCTTTATCAGCATCTTCAATAGTACATACCCCTTTCATTACTAAGTTACATACTTCTCTATAAACAGCCATTTGAATACGATTACAGATAAATCCTAAAGCTTCTTTTTGTAAGACAACAGGTTCTTTACCAATAGATTGATAAAATTCTTTAGCTGTGTTTATTACTTCATCAGTTGTATAATCTCCTTTAGTAAGTTCTACTAATGGTATTAAATGTGGGGGATTATAAGGATGTGCTCCAATAAACCTTTCTTTGTGTTTTGCATCTCTTGCTATTTCGGTAATTAGTAGTCCTGATGTAGATGAGGCGATGATGGTGTCATCTTTAGTATATTTTTCCATCTCTTCAACCATTTTTCTTTTAACATCATAACTTTCAGGACCAGATTCAGTAATTAGTTGTACATCTTTCACTGCTTCTTCCATTGAAGTAGTATAACTAATTCTACTTTCTATTTCTTTAATCTCTTCATCGGTTACCACATTATTTTTCTTTAAGTTAAGTAGGCTTTCATGAATTCGCATCTTTGCTAGATTTAAAGCTTCATCAGTTATATCATAGACATTTACTGATAATTTCTTTAGTGAATAATATAAAGCCCAACTATAACCAATTACACCTGCTCCAACACAGGCAACTTTTTTAATATCTTTTGCTTCCATATTCTACCTCCATCTTAATTGTAGTTTTTTTGATGGGTAAATGCAAGTTGGTTGACATTATTTGGTGTTAAGTTGTTGTAAAAAATTATTAATTATCTTTTATTTTGCCAATTTGAAAAAAAGTTTAGCATATGATATAATTTTTTCATTGAAAACAGATTGATATATAAAATTTAAGGTAAATCAGGGAGGATGAAAATATATGGATTTAATATCTTTGTTACAAAATCGACAGGAATTATTATCATTTAAACCTTTGGTATTATATTTACAAGAAATAGAAGGGCTTAATCCAGATATTATTTTTCAAAATAAGAGATTATGCTATTTAAAAGATAATGAGCATTATTATAAGATTGAATATCGTTTATCAGATGGGCCTTTGTTAAGTGATATTGTTGAAATAGGTATTACTGATATAAACTTTTTTGCAGTAAGACATACTACTTTTTCTATTATGAATTCTGATAATAATCTTGATATTCCTTATATGCCTGAAAAAAGTATAGATGATGAATTTTTAGTTTTTGGTGATAATTCTTGTAATGTTATAGACAGATTTTATTCTTATGAAAATAATAATATAGAAGTATTATCTAGTAATGTGATTGAGTTATCGCTTTCAGAAATGAAAGAGCTTTTTGATCCTGATAATTTTTTAGACTGTGAATGTTTATTAATATTAGACAATGCTAAAAAGAATAATGATAAGATTGTAGAGCTTCGAATGATGATTGATGTAGGTGCTAGTGGGAATGTATTTACTCGTTTAGCATTTGGACCATTAAGACATCGTTTTGTTCCTGAAACTTCAGAAGATAAAACATTTACATATGTGTTAAAAAAATAAGTTAGAGTTTGTAAAATAAAAAACATCAATTACGTAAAGATGGTTTTATTTGCATTTTTTTACTTCTTTTTCTATTTCATTAATGTATGATTTTGATACTTGTGATTTTTCAGATAAGTCTTTAGTAGTGAAATCATTTGCTATTCTAGTAACCCTTACTACTTCTCCTATTATAATAAAATTTCTCCCCTTGCTTAATTTGAATATTAATAATATTCATCTGTTTCATAATAATATGAAGTTTCTATACCTTTAAAAATTGTAGTTAAACTGAAATCATCTGTTAGATTTTTTTCGATTAAAGTTTTAATTTCTAAAGTATTAATTGGACTTCGTTCCATTGCTTGTAAATATAATCTTTTATCAATGTTTTCCCAATTAACAATTTTATTTAGATTTTTCTTTAATATTAAATCTAGCCAAATTCTTGTGCTTCTACCATTTCCTTCTAAGAAAGGATGAGCGATATTCATTTCTACATATTTATCAATTATTTCATCTAATGTAGATTCTTTCATTGTTTCTATTTTTTTTAATATATCTTCTAAATATAGAGTGTTGGCAAATCTAAAATTTCCTTTAGAAATGCTTTCTTTTCTGGTGATACCTGCAAAGTCATATAAACCTTCAAATAGATATTTATGAATTTGTTGTAATTCTTTAATAGTACCAACTTCAATGTTGTTAATATTTCCACTTGAAAATAGTTTTTTAGCATTTTCTAAACTTTTTTTATCAGTTTCACTCATTTGTATCACCTTCTTATATAATAATATAAAAAAAGACTCTTATGCCAAGGACCTTTAAGTTTCTTAATGGCAGGGGCGGAGAGAATCAAATTCCCATCAAAAGTTTTGGAGTATTTCGTACAAATTTACTTTTGGCAGTTTTTAATTGATTTTTATTATAATAAAATGAATTTATTATTATTTTTTGATTAAATTTTTATTAAATTTAATTAATCTGTACATAAATTGTACATTTTTAATTGTACTAAATAAAATTATGTACAATTTTAAACAAGACTTATGTTTAGAGTTAAATTTATAACTAATATTAAATGAATTATTAATTTTATATGAGACATTTTCACTAATTAATTTCATATTTTTAATCAATTTTTATTGACATAAATTAAGACTGAGCTCAATTATATTGTTTGTTGACAAATAGTAAATATTGGTATATCATACAGATTAATTATTGCTTGTGACATTTTATTAGCATATGAATAATGGATACATAATATTTTTTTTGCTATATATGAAAATAATTAATTTGTGCAAATAGGAAATTTTATTATAAATTATTAAATTTTTGGTGTTGATGTAAGGGAGGTTATAAGTATATGAAATATTCAGCACTTATTGGTAATCCAGTTGAACATAGTATAGCTCCATATTTATTTGATTTAATAACTAGAAAAATGAATCTTGAATATGCACATTTAAAAATAAATGTTCCACATTCTTCTGATTTGAAAAAGTATATAAAGGCTATGAAACAACTTGAATTTGTTGGATTTAACATTACTTGTCCATATAAAGTAGACATGTTTAATATTTTGAGTGACAGCGAATTAGATGATGAAGCAAAAAAAATTCATTCTATTAATTCAGTAGTTATAAAAGACAACTACCTAAAAGGTTATAATACTGATGGCAAGGCTGCAATGTTATCGATAGAAAAATTTTATAAAATTTCTGCAGATGACAATGTTGTAATTTTAGGGTCTGGTGGTGTTGCTTATCCAATATTATATGAGATATTAAAAAGAACTAAAAATATAGTAGTGTTTAATGAAAACATTAATGATGCAGTTAAGATGTGTAGTATTATTAAATGTTCTGTCAATTGTTATGATTTTTCAAATGAAGAAATATTTATAAAAGAATTGAATAAAGCATCTATTATAATTAATGCTACTTCTGTGGGTATGTTTCCGAATTCAAATGATTCACTTATTAGTAAAAAGATATTTTCAAAATTGGATAAAAAACAAAGATGTTATTTTGATGTTATTTTTAATCCTTGGGAAACTCAATTTTTAAAAAATGTAAAGGGACAAAATAGTATTTGTATTAGTGGTGGATATATGTTAATATTTCAAGCAATTCTTGTTTTATCATTATGGCTAAATAATCCAGTAGAATTATCAAACAATGATATTGATGACATTGTAATAAAATTGAAAAGGTTTTTAAAAGAAAATTATGATTGAGCAGATAGTTTCTGGTTTTCCATATAAGCCAGAAAAGGGTTGTTTTGGTTTCTCTAGTTGCATTCTAATTAGAGATTCAAAAAATATTTTGTTTGATACTGGTGGATATAATGTTAGAAGTGTTATTAAAAGTTATTTAAATGATATAGATTGTGTAGTTATTTCCCATTTGCATTTTGATCATTGTTCAAATTTAGATTTATTTATTGAAAAGAAAATACCTATATATATATCAGCAAAAGAACTTATATCTTATAATGAAAATAAGGATAATGACTCTGATTTGTTTAGTTATTTTGAGTGTATAAAAGATAAATTAAATATAATTGAAATAGATAATGTTTTTCAGTTGAGTAATAAAGTTAAAATAATATTTACTTTGGGTCATACTAATGGTCATATTTCTTTGGAGGTTGTGGACGGTAGTAATTTAGTTTTGCTTGCTGGTGATTCTATAAAAAGTTATAATGATTATATCAATAAAAATTCATATGGGAATGCAGTTAATCCAAAGAAATATTTAGATACAAAAAAAATAATCAAAAAGAAATATGATATTATTTATCCTGGACATGATAGTGTTATTATAAATGGAAAAAGAGGTATACAAATGGAGTTGAGGCAATTTTGAAAAAGAAAATAGCAGTATGCATTCCTACATATAATGAATGTAAAAATATTGAGAACACAACTAGAAAAATAGATATCTGTTTAAAAAAATATAGTAGATTAGGTTTTGAGACAATAATAGTAAATGCTGATAATAATAGTAATGATAATACGAATGCAATATTTAACAAATTAAAGACAACAAGCAAAAAAGTAAGCCTTATTTCTAATAAAATAGGAAAAGGTAATAATTTACTTAACTTTTTTAAGTTTTGTGATAAAGAAAACATTGACTATGCATTAACTATAGATGCTGATGTTAAATCATTAAAACCAATTTGGATTTATAAGTATTTGAAAGAACTAATACAGGGAAAAAAAGATTATGTTACACCTATATATCAAAGAAGCAGGTATGAGGGAAGTACTACTAATCATTTTGCATTTCCAATTGTTTTTATTACAACAGGTAAACCAATTAGGCAACCAATAGCAGGCGATTTTGCTTTTAATTTAAAATTTGTAAGGCTTTTGTTAAAATATAAAGTTAATGAATCGATTAGGCAATATGGAATTGATATATTTATGACAATGATAGCTTGCTATAACAATTTAAATGTTTCGCAAATAAATTTAGATAAAAAGATACATAATCCTAGTAATGGCAAAATGGAAAAAATGTTTGGAGAGGTTTTGGATGCTTTTTTATACATTTGGAAACAACTTGTAAAAGAACATCCTTTTGAATATAGAAATATAGAAAAAATATGTATATCTAGTGATAATTCAATTTTATCAACACGAAAATTCAATCATAAAAAGGAAGCAATTATTTTATATAAAAAATATGAAAATAAATTATCTTCTTCTATAATGAAAAATATTGAAGAAGTATGGATAAGTATAATTGTAAAAGTAATAAAAAATCCTTATTCAATAACTTCTATAAAAAAAGAAGAGATAAAATCAGCATTTATATTTAGAGCAGTTTCCTTTTGGTTAAAATCAGAAAGATACAGTTCTAAATATTGTGAAGAACTTATATTAAAACAAGTTAAAAAAATAAATAAACAAATGAAAGGAATTTAAAATGAAGAAAATTATTATAAACTCTGATTATAACGATCCAAATAATTGTAATATTGAAGTAGTAGAAAGAAAAGGTTTAGGTCATCCTGACTCTTTAGCTGATATGCTTGCTAAAGAATGCTCAAGAGCATATTCAAAATTTTGTATTGATAACTTTGGGTGTGTTTTGCACCATAATTTTGATAAATTATATATAGGGGCAGGGTGCTTTAGGTATGAAAATAATTGTATGAAAATGTATGATAAAGTGAAGGTCTTTTTAAATGGTAGAGCTAGTAATACTATGAATGGTAAAACTATTGATTTAGAGAAATTATTAAAACCTGTTATAAAAAAATATATACATAGTATTTTACCAAGATTAGATGTAGATAATGAACTCGATATACATATTAATTGTACACAAAATACAAAGATGAGTAATTGGTTTAGCCCTGAAAATATATCTGATATTCCAGATGCAAAAGAATTATTTGCAAATGATACTTCTTTATGTATATCACATTTTCCAAATACAATATGCGAAAATATTACTTTAGAAGCAGAACGATTTTTTTGGAATTTTGATGGAGAATATCCATCTCCAAAGTATAGTAATGTTGGTCAAGATATTAAAGTAATGACTTCAAGAATTAATAATAATATTGATGTTACAATATGTTTGCCAGTATACTCGGATGTCTTTAAAAACTTTGAAGAATATAAAGAAATTGTTAAAGATTATGAACAAAAACTTACAACTTATCTTTTAACAAAAGTTCCTAAAGAATTTAACATAAATATAGCAATTAATAGATTAGCTGATGGAAATTATAGAAATTATAGTCTTATTAAAGGAAGTTGTATAGAATGTGGCGAGGAAGGTGTAGTTGGTAGAGGTAATGATTCAAGAGGATTGATATCAGCATTACGTTCACATACTATGGAAGCTCCTTTTGGTAAAAATGAAAGATATCATACAGGAAGAGTTTTGTCTTATGTTAGTGATCTTACAACGAAAAGAATATATCAAGAATGTAATATTAAAAGTTCGTTATATTGTTTAACTAGAAATAGAAATAAACTAATGGAACCATTTATGCTATATTTAAGTGTTAATAAAAGTATTTCTAAAGAAGAAGAAAGAATAATAGAAAAAATTATTGAAGAAGAGTTTAATGAAAAGACGTATTTATTAAAAATTTTAAATGATAAATCTATATATTGATAGAAAGGAATTTTTATAATGTCTAGTGTTTATATTGAAAGTTGTGGTGTTAAATTTAAATATGATAGTGATATTGATGTCTATGATTTTCTTAAAACCCATCAAGACACTATTGAGTTCCCTAATTTAATAATATCTAGAGAAGAAAATGATTATACTGATTATTTATTATATAGAGATGATTTTGATAAAAAAATAAAATACTATGATAATGGTATTGAGATATTTTTCCCTAAAGAAAATCTTAATGCTGAATCATTAGTATATCCAGCATCTGTTTTAATAGAAAAAAGACGTCATGAACAATCATGTGTTACCTTTCATTCTGCTTGTATTTCAAAAAATAATAATGCAGTTTTATTATTAGGTAAAACTGGTAGTGGAAAGACGACTACTGCTATTAATTTATGTAGAAATTATAATTTTAAATTAGTTAGTAATGATAGAACGATCTTGAAATTGGATAAAAATAGTGATTTATCGGCTATTGATGGAACTAAATTTTTGTTTTTGAGAAAGGAATCAATAAAACGAAATCTTCCTAAATTACTATTTGTTTTTGAAAACAGAAAAATTGATAGTAATTACTCAAATGATAAGAAGATTACAGATGATTGGTCTAGAAAGATAAGAGTTTTACCAGATGAATTAGGAATATGTTTAGAAAAACATTCTGTTCCTATAAAACAAACATATATAATACATATTGATGAAACACAAAAAGAATTAGTAGTAAAAAATGGTAATACTTTGGCTAATAGATTACTGATTTGGGAAAATCTAAATCATTCTATACGTGCAACCGAAACTGTTATACGTGATAAAGATTATAATGAAATAGGGTATCTACCCTCATATGATAGTGAAAAATATTTTAAATTAAAGCAAGAGATGGCTATGCTTATTACAACAAAGTTGAATTTACAATATTTAAGTGGTAATATAAAAGACGTTAGTTATTATATTAATTCAATGCATTGTGAGAAACAAAAAGAAAAAATATTAAAGTTGTAAGGAGAGAAAAAATGAATCAAGAAAAAATGGAATTAGGGAAAAAAATGGATGTTGCTTTGCATTATGTGGCAAAGAACTTAAGCGAAACAGGTCATAATACAAAACCAGTTTTGTTTCATAGCTTTAAAGTTGCATATAGACTTTATCAATATGATTATGATGAAGAAGTAGTTATATCAGCTATACTTCACGATTTAATTGAAGATACTGATGTTAAAAAAGAAGATATTGCAAATGAGTTTGGAAATAATATTGCTAATATAGTTGAAGCAGTTAGTTTTGATCCTAATATTAAAGATAAATTGGAGCAAGCTAGAGTAATGTTTCAGAAATGCCTAGATTATGGTTTATCTGCTATTATAGTTAAATGTTCAGATTTAATTGATAACATTGATTATGTAATATTTGTTGATGATAAAGATAAACGTGATGTTTTGCTTGCTAAATATAGACTTTTTTTATCAATGACCGAATCTTTAATTGGTAATACAAAAATATATAAAGAGTTAGAAAATAAAGTAAAAAAAGTAGGAGAATAAAATGTCAAAAGTATTAAGATTCGAGATAACAGATAAATGTAATTTAAATTGTGAAATGTGCTGGTCTACTAATTGGAAGCATGAAGATATGGAAATGAATACCATAAAAAAAATAATAGAGGATTTTTCTAGACATGAAAAAAATGGTATAGTTGTATTAACTTCTAGAGAGCCATTATTGAGTAAAAATTTTGAATCCACATTAGATTTATGTACTAAACTAGGGTTGGATATAAAGATTTTAACTAATGGAACTTTGTTGAATGATCATTTTTGTAATATTATAACTAGTTATAATGTTAGCTTTGTTGGTATATCTCTTCATGGTAATAGAGAAAAACATGATTCTATTGTTAATGTTAAAGGTGCATTTCAAAAGACTATAGATGGTATTAAAAAATTAAATTTTTATAAACAGAAAAACAGTAAAGAAAATTTGGAAATTAGAATTACTTCAGTTATATCAAAAGATTTAATAAATTCTGTAGATGAAATAGTTAATATAGCATCTATGCTTAATGTTGATATACGTTTGCAACATATTATGTGGCATAGTGAAGAAACCAAGATAAAGAATAAATTTGTCTTAAAACAAGAATTTAATTATGATGATAATATAATAGATGGTTTTCCTTCTAAATGTCCTATTGATGTAGCTGAAATAAAAGAGCTAATCAGAATTTTTAAATATAAGGCAAAAGAGAAAAATGTTGATCTTCAAATATATCCTAATTTGACTGATGCAGAATTATGTGAATGGTATGCAGATAAATCAGACGTAAATATACAGAATCAAAAAAAGTTCTGTGATCATTGCTCAACTTCGATTAGGTTACGTGCCAATGGTAAAGTATCTTTGTGTCAGTATATTGATAAAGAAATAGGTGATTTAAAAGTAAGTAATTTAGATGAGGTAATTTATAATAACATAGAGTATAAAAATATTTGCAATAAGTTAGAAAATGGCGAATTATATCCAATTTGCTATAGATGTTGTCATTGTAGAAATGATTTGTTAGTAGAGAATAAGAAAAATTATAAAATATAGGAGGTTTGTTTTATGAATAGAGAACGCTTAGATGAAGAAAAAAAATATTTAGAAAGAACAAAGAAATTAATAGCAGAAGAAATTACTTACCAAGAAAAAGAAATACGAGAAATACCTAATCGCTACACAAAAAGATATGCTGATACTGCTGGTGGGGATGAAGATTTAATTGCAAACTTGCAAAAAATTGCTATACAAGCATTACATAAATTAGAGAGAATGCCAAATAACCCATATTTTGGAAGAATCGACTTTACAGAAGAAGGTAAAGAAAAGCTTAATAAAATTTATGTTGGTAAAACAACAATAAGAGATGAGAATGATATTGTTGTAACTGACTGGAGAGCTCCAGTATGTTCTTTATATTATGATCAAAGTTTAGGTAATGTTAGTTATAAAGCACCAAAAGGAGAGGTATTTGGTAATTTAAGTTTAAAAAGTCAAATTATTATAGATAAAGGTGAGCTTATTGATGTCAGAGATACTGATTTGGTTACTGATGATGAACTATTATTACCATATTTAACAACAAATGCAGATGCTAGATTAAAAAACATTGTCGCTTCAATACAATCAGAGCAAAATGCAATAATTAGAAAACCATTAAACAAAAACATTATTGTGCAAGGTGTTGCAGGAAGTGGAAAAACAACAGTTGCTTTACATAGAGCAGCCTATCTTATTTATAATGAAGATAAATATACTGCTGAAAATTTTATTATAATAGGTCCTAATAAATATTTCTTGAACTATATTTCAGCTTTATTACCAGATTTGGACACTGAAAATATAAGTCAATTTACATTTGAAGATTTTTCTACTTATTTCTTTGGCGATAAAATTAGTATTAATAATTCAAAAACTATAACAGATAAAGATGAGATAGAAGCTTTGAAATTTAAAACAACTTTAGATTATAAAATGTTAATTGATAATTATATAACTAGTTATGTTGATAAAACAATTAGTGGTGGAATTAAAATAGATGATTTTGAAATAATATCAGAAGATACTATTAAATCTTATTTTGTTAATGCTAATGGTTTTTCAAAGGTTGCTACTAATATTCAAAAAATATTAGTTAAGAAAATAAAGGATAATGATGAACGATTATATGATTTAATAAAGCAGAAGTATAGTGACCAGTTATCAGCTTTGGAAAATGGTAGTAAAGAAAAAATTGAAATTCTTAATAAACTAGATTCAATAAAAAAAGAATTAAAGACTGGATGTTCTAAAACTGTTAAAGATTATTTTAAACCATTAAAATTAAATTATTTAAATTTATATAAGGATTTTATTACCAATATAAATGATATGCCTAATTTAAAGAAGCAAACATTAAAATCAATTAAAAGTAAAGAGTTTTGTTTTGAGGATTTGCCTGCTTTAATTTATTTTGATATGGTATTTAATGGTACAGAAAATTTGGAATTTAATAAATATGCACATGTGATTATTGATGAAGCACAAGATTTGGGTATGTTTCATTATTGGGTATTAAAATCAATATTTAATAATGCGACATTTTCTATTTTTGGAGATCAAGCTCAATCTATCTATCCAAGCAGAGGTATTGAATCTTGGGAAGATGTAAAGACTGAAGTATTTAATGATAACTGTGAAGTATTAAATTTAAATAAAAGTTATCGTACAACTATGGAAATTACTAATTCTGCTAATCAAATTTTAGATTATTTGGATCTTACAGAAGCTCAACCTGTTATTAGAACTGGTTATAATGTAGAATATTATAATCAAGATATTTCTAATATTAATGATAAGATTTTAGACTTAATATACAATTATAATGAAAAAGGATATAAATCAATTGGTATCATATGTAGGAGTGAGGAAGAATGTTTAGAAAAATACAGTTATTTAAATAATAAGGGTATAACTTCTTCACTAATTAGCAATGAAGATTCAGAATATAATGGGGGCATATGTGTTTTGACTAGTGAACTTTCTAAAGGATTAGAATTTGATGGTGTTATTATTACAAATGCTTCAGAAGAAAATTATTCTTCAAAAAATATGATTGATATGAAATTGTTATATGTTGCAATGACTAGAGCTTTGCACAGTTTAAATATTTTATATACTGATCAATTGACAAACCCTTTATCAAATAATATGAGTAAAGAAAATGGTAAAAAAATGATTAAAAAAATATAAAAAAATTATATTAAAGATTATAGAGTAGTTATAGATATTATAATTTTGCTAATTTTGTTTATACTGAATTTTAATATTTAGCTTTAGGTTTGTTAATAATTTAAAATTATGTTATAACAATATTATAAATATATTTAAATTGTTGTAGTGGAGGATAAAATGGAATTAAAAATTAATTGGCAAAAGTTTTATAGAAATAACCCTATTAAAGAGTTTGATTTGAATCAGACTATGTATTCTTTAATTACTAACGAAAGTAAAGACAGTATGAATTTTTATGCTACTGGTTTTATGGGTAATAATATGACCTATAAAGATTTAATTGCTTCGTCAGATAGATTTGCACAAGCTTTTCATAATGCAGGTGTAAAAGAGGGCGATAATGTTGCTATTTTAACGATTAGTATGCCAATTGTTCAGCAATGTTTGTTATCTTTAAGTAAAATTGGTGCGACAATGTCGTGGATTGATTTAAGAACAAAAGCAAAAGATTTAGTAAAATATATTAATAATGGTAATTGTAAAACTGTTGTTGTTTTTGAAGATGTTTTACCTTTGCTTCAGTCAATTATTGATGAAACTGATATTGAAAGAGTAATTATTAGTTCACCTAAAGATTATTTGTCTCCAATTGTTAAAGTTTTAGCAAATATAAAAGATATGAAAGAGGGCAAAAAAAAGTACACTCCTAATGATCCTAGGTTTATAAGATTTAATGATTTTATCAAAGATATAAAAGAAGTAAATGTTGCTCAAGTTAAGTTTGAAAGAGATAGACCATCTTTAATTGTTCAATCTAGTGGTAGTACTGGAAAGCCAAAGCAAATAGTTCATACTGAATATAATTTTAATTCAGCAGTACAAAAGATGGCTTATACCGATTTGCCTTTTTATAAAGGAAACACAATGCATATATCTATACCACCATTTATAATTTATGGATTAGGCAATTCAATATATGGTAGTTTAGCATTTACTATGAAAGCTGAAATGAATCCATATGTAGATGCGAATACTGTTTATAATGATTTAGGTAAATTTGATATATCACTTGCTGCTCCACTTCATTATAGATATATTTATGATAAATTAACATCATTAGAGAAAGATATTGATAATTTATCTCATGATAATTCACCTGAAGCAAGAAAAGAATTAAAGAGTAAATTAAAAGAAGTTAAAAGAGTTATGAAAGGTATAGATAAAGCAAAAGTTTTTGTTTCTGGTGGAGATAAAATTGGTGCTGAAGAATTAATAGAAATGCAACAAAAATTTAATAAAACAATTGTTAATGGTTATGGAAATAATGAATGTCTAGGTGCTACTATTGTTTCACCAATGTATGCTAATAAACCTGGCAGTATCGGTATTCCAATGCATGGAGTTGATATAAAAATAGTTGATCCTGATACTTTAGAAACATTACCTCCTCTTAATATTGGGGAATTGTATATTTCTGAAGATAATGTATTTAAGGAGTATTTAAATAATCCAGAAGAAACTAGTAAAATTAAAGATATAGATGATAATGGAAAAGAATGGGTTAAGAGTGGCGACTTATGTTATATAGATCAAGATGGTTATATAATTGCAAAAGGAAGAAATAGACGAGTTATAAAGAAAGAGGCATTTAAAATAAGCCCTGATACTATAGAAGAAACAATAAAAGCATTACCATTTGTTAAAGATTGTGTTGTAGTAGGTGTTGATGATGATAAGTCGGTTAGTGTACCTATGGCTTTTGTAGTTCCTATTGATAATATAAATTTTGATGATATTAGAGAAAATATTAAAGAAAAATGTATAGAAGAATTACCTGATTATGAAGTTCCTACTTATTTTGAAACAATTGATGAAATACCTTATACACAGAATGGTAAACAAGATTTTCGTTCATTAGAAAAAATAGGTAATGATATTGTTATGGAACTTAAAGCAAAAAAATTATATTATATATTTTTGATAGTTAATGTGATTTGTGCAGTTATAATTATGATTCTACCTATATATTTTAATGATATAAATGGTGGAAAATATACTACTGGTCCTAGTGTAAGTTTTGTTTACTCGCTTACTGCAATTTATATGATTGCGATGTTTGTATTGTTGATTACACATTTAAAGAAAATTAGAAAAAAAGGTTGCCGTCCTATTATAGCACTTTTAGTATTGCTTTCATTGACTGCTATTGTCCAAAATATTAATCCTCAAATGTTACTTACTAATTCTGTTTTAGGAATAACAATCTTTTTAATGTATAATACAATTGAAAACCCTGATCTAAAATTGATCGAACAACTAGAGCTTGCCAAAAATACAGCTGAAAAAGCCAATCGTGCTAAAAGTGATTTTCTATCTAGTATGTCACATGAAATCAGAACACCCCTTAATACAATAGTTGGATTATCAGAAGATATTGCAAGTTACGAAGATCGAGTCCCTAGAGAAGTTGTTGAAGATACTGAAGATATAAGGAATGCTTCAGATACATTATTAGAAATCGTTGGCAACATTTTAGATATTAATAAAATTGAGAATGAACATATGGATATAGTAGAAAAAGAATATAATTTTAAAGAAGAAATATTTAAACTAGCAAAAGTTACATCTACTAGGATAGGGGATAAACAAATAACATTTGAGCTAAAAATGGCTGAAGATATTCCTGATATTCTTATTGGGGATAAAACTCAAGTAAAAGTAATAATTAATAACTTATTAACTAATGCTATTAAATATACAGATAATGGTAAAGTAAGTTTAACTGTTAAATGTATTAATAAAAGTAATATTTGTAATTTAATTATTAGTGTTCAAGATACAGGACGTGGAATAAAAAAGGAAAATATAGATAAACTATTTACAAAATTCCAAAGGTTGGATGAAGATAGAAATACGACAATTGAGGGAACAGGGTTAGGTCTTGCAATTACCAAGTCACTTGTTAATTTGATGCATGGTACTATTAATGTTCAATCTCAATTTGGAGCAGGGTCTCTTTTTGTGGTAAATCTTCCACAAAAAATAGGGAAGTATATAGATCCAACTCTTGATAAAACATTAAATTATAATTATGTAAGAGAATATGAAAAAAAAGAAAATGAAATGCTTGCTAAAGAAGGTGATAAAGTTGAAACTAGCGACTTAAATATTAAAGCAAAAATATTACTTGTTGATGACAATGCACTTAATGTGAAAGTAGCTAAAAAAATGTTAGCTGAATTGCCTTATATTGTGGATGAGTGCAGTAATGGTGTAGAATGTTTGGAAAAAATAAAAAGTGGCAATGAGTATGATTTGATTCTAATGGATATTATGATGCCTGAAATGAGTGGTGAAACTACTATTAAAGAGTTAAAAAATATAGATGGATTTAACACTCCAGTTATCGCTCTAACTGCAGATGCAGTATCAGGTGCTTCTGAAAAATATATTAATCAAGGATTTGTTGATTATTTGGCAAAGCCATTTAAAAAAGAAGATTTACAAGAAAAAGTTGATAAAGCATTAAAAAATAGTAAAGAAGATTTAAAAGTTAACTGGGATAGTGTTCCGTCAGTTATAATTAGTGAAGATTCCGATAGTCAAGAAGAAATACTTTAGTTTCTTCTTTTTTCTTTGCTCTGGAAATATTTTTCTTTACTTTCTTTTAATAGAGAATTTAGAACATTTTTTAATTCTTTGATATTCTTATAATTAAAATTATGACATATACCACTTATTCCATTTATTTTTCTAGGGAAGATAATGCTAACATGAACAAAATTTTCTGTGTAAAATAGAAAGTCTATTTCATATGAAAATCCATTTGAGTCTTTTCTTATTAATTTTTTATTTTTAAATTTGTTATTATTTTCTTCTTCATCATATATTTCAATTACTTTAAAACCTAATTTTAAAAAGTTTTCTAACATTTCATAATTTTGATTAATAAAATTATTTAGACGTGATTCGAATTTTTTTTGTTTTCTAATTTGTCTTTGTTCTTCTACTTCATATGGTATTATTTTGGAATAATATTTTTTATTATATTCTATTGATTCTTCAGTTAATTCTTTTATTGATTGATTAAAATAATTTCTGTAGTACCCTTTTAAAATTATTAGCCATTCATTTTTATCCATTTTTAATCCTCCTTTGTGTCATGTTAACTCTGTATTAAAGGGAAATCAAGTTATATTTAGATTATAATTTGTTTTACTGGATATTTATTACTTTCTGTGGTAGTGTTTGTGTTGCAAAAATATGTAAAAAGAAAGGTGGGAAAAATGGGTAAAAATAAATATCCAGTTGGATATAAGTTTAACAAATTAACAATCCTAGAATATATGGGGTCAATTGACAAGGATAAGAACAAACATTGTTTTTATAAATGTCAATGTGAATGTGGAAAAATTATTTATATTAGAACTCAACAAATTAATGTTCAAAAGAGTTGTGGGTGTGCATTGAATTTATCAAAGAAAAATAATTGTACTTTCAAAAGAAAATATCCTGATGGGTATAAATTTAATAAGCTCACAATTATAGAATATTTAGGTAGTGATAATGTCAAGATAAAAATGTAGTTTTTGGCTAAAATAATTATGTAGGAAAAACTACATTTTTATATTAGCAGA
>CALWAJ010000018.1 GCA_944373065.1 uncultured Bacilli bacterium | reverse complement strand
TAATTATACTGTTTCTCTATATAGTTATCCACTTTCTTTATATGTTCCACGTGAAACATTACATTTCTTTCTTTATTAATTATAAAATTTTATACCCATTTCTATACAAATTATTTCCCGGGAAATAATTATACTGTTTCTCTATATAGTTATCCACTTTCTTTATATGTTCCACGTGAAACATTACATTTCTTTCTTTATTCATTATAAAATTTTATACCAACTTCTATATAAATTATTTCCCGGGAAATATTTTTACTTCTTCCGTATATAACAATACACTTATTTTAGTATAAAAAAAGAAGAAACTACTCTTCATTAGCACTTTCTTCTTCTTCATCTTTATCCACAACCGTTACTGTTGCAACCTTTTGATCATCTTTTAAATGAATTAATCTAACTCCTTGAGTTGCTCTTTTCAAAGTAGATATTTGTTCCATCGGCATTCTCATAATAACACCACTATCTGTAATAATCATTACATCTTTTTTATCACTTTCATCAACATTAACACAATTTAGAGAAACCATAGAACCGTTTTTATCAGTCATATTTAAAGCTTTAACACCCTTACTACCTCTATGAGTTAGTCTATATTCATTTATATCAGTTTTCTTACCATAACCATTCTCAGTAACAATTAAAACTTCTTGATTTCCAGTTACAACATTAGCACCAACAACAATACTACCATCAAGTTCAATGCCTTTAACTCCAGAAGTACCACGACCCATGGAACGGATTTCATTTTCAACAAATCTCACCATTCTACCATTACTTGCACCAATTATTACTTCATCTTCACCAGTAGTTTTATCAACAGCTATTAACTCGTCAGTATCTTTAAGAACAATAGCAATCTTTCCACTCTTACGTATATTATCAAATTCCTTTATTTCTGTACGTTTTACAAGACCGTTTCTAGTAACAAAAAGCAAATATTTATAGTTTTCAACAGAAGGGTCTAAGCATACTATCGAACTTATGTTCTCACCGTTTTCTAGTGATAATAAGTTTACCACAGGTAATCCTTTAGATTGACGACTATACTCTGGAATCTCATATCCTTTAAGTCTATATACTCTTCCTTTATTAGAGAAGAATAAGATATAATCATGTGTTTTCATTGAAATTAAATGTTTAACAAAATCCTCTTCATTTGTAGCCATTCCTTTAATTCCAACACCACCACGATTTTGACTCTTGTAAGTATCTGCTCTTAATCTCTTAATATACCCTTTATTAGTTAATGTTACAATAACATCTTCTACAGGAATTAAAGACTCATCTTCAATATACTCAATCGCTGTCATATCAATATTAGTTCTTCTGTCATCTCCATATTTATCTTTAATCTCTAGAAGCTCTGTCTTAATAACATTAAGAATCTTCGCATCACTACTTAAAATATCTTTTAAGTTAGCAATTAATTCAAGTAAATCCTTAAGTTCATTTTCTATTTTTTCTCTCTCTAAACCAGTTAATCTTCTAAGTCTCATCTCTAAAATAGCATTCGCTTGAATTTCACTCAATCCAAACTTACTCATTAAACCATTTCTTGCTTCATCATCAGATTTAGAACCTCTAATTAACTTAATTACTTCATCAATATTATCTAAAGCAATCTTTAAACCTTCTAAAATATGAACTCTTTTTTCTGCATTATCTAAATCAAATTTAGTTCTTCTTATAATAACTTCTCTTTGGAAATCAATATATTTTGCAATAATGTCTTTTAAACCTAAAGTTTTAGGAACACCTTGATCTAGCATTAAGAAGATTATTCCATAAGTTGTTTGAAACTGAGTATGTTTATATAGTTTATTTAAAACAACCTGCGCATTTGCATCTTTCTTTAGGGTAATAGTAATCTTAATACCATCTTTTAAATCAGAATGATAATCAGAAATACCTTCAATCGTCTTATTATGAACAAGTTCTGCTACTTTATTTTTTAACTCTGAAGTGTTAACACCATATGGAACTTCATCAATAATTATATATTGCCTACCATTTTTTTCCTCTATCTGAGCCTTACTTCTAATAGTAATAGTTCCTCTACCCGTTTCATAGGCTTTCTTTATTCCGCTATTTCCTAAAATAGATGCTCCAGTAGGAAAATCCGGTCCTTTAATATATTGCATTAAACCATCTACATCAATATCAGGATTATCAATATAAGCAACACAACCATCAATTACCTCTTTTAAATTATGAGGTGGTATATTTGTTGCCATACCTACTGCAATACCTGTAGTACCATTAACTAAAATATTAGGAAAACGTGATGGTAAAACTACAGGTTCCTTAGAAGATTCATCAAAATTAGGCATAAAATCAACAGTATTTTTATTAATATTTCTTAAAAGTTCAAGGGAAATCTTTGAAAGTCTAGCTTCGGTATAACGCATTGCCGCTGCTCCATAACCTTCAATATTACCAAAGTTTCCATGACCATCAATTAACATATATCTATATGAAAAGTCTTGAGCCATTCTAACCATCGCTTCATAAATAGAACTATCACCATGAGGATGGTAATTACCCATAACTTCTCCAACTGTTTTAGCACATTTTTTGTGAGGCTTATCAGGAGTATAACCAGACTCAAACATAGAATATAAAATACGACGATGAACAGGTTTTAAACCATCTCTTAAATCTGGTATCGCTCTTGAAGTAATTACGCTCATAGAATATTCTAAAAATGAATCTTTTACTTCTTTTACAATATTATTTTGTTCTAATCTATCCATAACCTACCTCCTAA
This sequence comes from uncultured Bacilli bacterium, assembly GCA_944373065.1. Taxonomy (GTDB): domain Bacteria; phylum Bacillota_I; class Bacilli_A; order RF39; family UBA660; genus Onthousia. Next base: position 15,158 of record CALWAJ010000018.1, on the reverse strand, counting down.
ACATCCAAATTCTTAACATATAAAGCATTAGTTTCAATAAATTCACGACGAGGTGCAACATCTTCACCCATAAGTTCTGAAAATACTGCATCTGCTGCAACTGCATCATCTATTGTTATTTGTCTTAAAATACGTTTACTAATATCCATAGTTGTCTCATTTAATTCTTCTGCATCCATCTCTCCCAAACCTTTCATACGAGTAATTTCATATTTTGTATTAGGAGCAAGAGTGGCTAAATATTCATCACGCTCAGCATCATCTAAAACATACTTACGTGTCTTACCATGAGTAATTCTATATAAAGGAGGTTGAGCAGCATATACATGTCCTTCTTCAATAATAGGTCTAAAGAAACGATAAAATAGTGTTAAAAGTAAAACTCTAATATGAGAACCATCAACATCAGCATCAGTCATTATAATAATCTTATTATAACGAAGCTTAGAAATATCGAACTCTTCCCCTATTCCGGTACCAAATGCTGTAATAATTGTCCTAATCTCTTCATTAGATAAAGCCCTATCAAGTCTTGCTTTTTCTACATTTAAAATCTTACCACGTAAAGGAAGTATCGCTTGTGTCATACTATTTCTTCCTTTAATAGCAGAACCACCTGCAGAATCTCCCTCGACTAAGAATATTTCACATTCTGATGCATCTTTACTTTTACAGTCATTAAGTTTACCCCAAACATTAGTCATATCTAGGTCACCCTTACGACGAGTTAACTCTCTTGCTTTCTTAGCAGCTACACGAGCTCTTGATGCTGTTATACATTTTTCTACAATAATTTTCGCTTCATCAGGATGTTCCAATAAAAATCTCTCAAATTGTTCTGAAAATATTTTATCAGCTATTCCTCTAACCTCACTATTACCAAGTTTCGTCTTAGTCTGACCTTCAAACTGTGGATTAGGATGTTTTACAGAAATAATCATTGTAATACCCTCTTTAACATCATCACCACTTAAAGAATCATCTTTATCTTTTAGAAGGTTATGACTAACAGCATATTTATTCAAAACTCTAGTTAAAGCACGTCTTACACCATCTTCATGAGTACCACCTTCTGGTGTTGTAATATTATTAACAAATGAATAAATCGCTGCATTATATGACTCATTGTATTGTAAAGCCACTTCAACTGAAATATCATTCATAACTCCAGTTACATCAATAATTGTAGGATGAATTGGATTTTTATTCTTATTAAGCATCTCTACATACTCTCTAATTCCACCTTCATAATGAAAACTATCTTTTCTAGGCGTTTCTCTATCATCATATAAAGTAATACGTAGACCTCTATTTAAGAAAGCTAACTCACGAAGTCTTGTTTTTAAAGTATCATAATCATATATAGTAGTTTCCGTAAATATTTGGTCATCTGGTTTAAATGTAACAGTTGTACCAGTTCTATCTTTATCACATTCTCCTATTACTTTTAAAGGCTCAACTGGTTTACCTCCTGTTTGATATCTTTGGTAATATATCTTACCATCACGATATACTTTAACCTCTAACCAGTCAGATAAAGCATTAACAACTGAAGCTCCAACACCATGAAGTCCTCCAGATACTTTATATCCGCCTCCCCCAAATTTACCTCCAGCATGAAGTACTGTATAAACAGTTTCTACTGTACTTTTATGAGTTTTAGGATGAATATCAACAGGGATCCCTCTTCCATCATCTTTAACTGTAATACTATTGTCTTTATTAATAGTAACTTCAATATGTGTACAATATCCTGCTAAAGCTTCATCTATAGCATTATCAACAATTTCCCATACTAAATGATGAAGTCCTCTTGAACTAGTAGAACCAATATACATACCAGGTCTTTTTCTAACAGCTTCTAATCCTTCTAGTACTTGTATTGCCGAAGAATCATAATTACTTTCTACTTTTTCTTCCATACTTAACTCCTCTCTATTTTTCCATCATTAACTTTAAATATAACTGCATTATCTAAAGTTTTCTTGGAAATATTCTTTAAATCAGTAGTTGTTATAATACTTTGAATATCTCTACTAACATATTTTAAAAGCTTATTTCTCTTTGTTAAATCAAGTTCACTAAATATATCATCTAAAAGAAGTACTGGATTAGTTCCATTATTTTCTTTGAATATTGGAATAGAAGAAAGTTTATAAGCAAGTACAGCGCATTTCTGCTGCCCCTCTGACGCATAAATCTTCATATCAGTATTATTATCCATAATAAAACAAAAATCGTCTCTATGGGGCCCAAATAGCGTCATACCGGCATTTAATTCTCTTCTATAATTTTTCTTATAAGTACTAATTAAAACTTCTTTTAATTTTTCTTTATCGTAAGAATTAATAATTATATTAGGTCTATATTCTATTGTTAATATTCTTTTATCTTCCGTAATATTATAATAAATATCACTAATATAACTATTAATTAAAGATAAATACTTGAATCTCTCCCTATAAATCAAAACAGCTTTCTCTACTAACTTATCTGTTAAAACATCTAAATAAGTCTTATCAGCAATTCCATTAGTAAACAATATTTTAAGATATTCATTACGTGTTTTTAAAATCTTATTATATTCATTATAAGTAACTAAATAAGAGTAAGAAATTTGTGATAAGGTCATATTTAGCAAATTTCTTCTAATACTAGGTGATCCCTTTATAATATCTAAATCATTAGGAGTAAAAAGAATTATATTTAAATTAGAAATGTATGAAGCATATTTTTGTATTTTTTTACTATTTACAAAGATATTTTTATCTTTCTCTAAAAATTCTATCTTTAAGTCTTTTATCTGCTTATTATTTAAGACTCTACCTTCTATAATAGATTTTTTCTTACCAAACTTAATAACATCACTATCTAATCCATTTCTAAATGATTTAGTAAGTCCAAGTATTGCAATAGCTTCTAAAATATTTGTCTTTCCACTAGCATTATTTCCAATAAAAATATTCATTTTACTTCCCAAAGTAATATTAAATCTATCATAATTACGAAAATTCGTAACTTTTAATGACCTAATTACCATAATTACTCAAAAAAACGACCATATAATCACCTACACCCTATTTTAGTACTCCTATACACGCAAGAATATTATATCATATTTACCCCTAAATAAACAGAAAAAAAGCAGTTTAATTCAATTTTTCTGCTTTTTCTCTACGATTTCTTGTAATTGACTCTAACCTACTCGCTCTCATTACTTGATTATTAAAAGAATTATATGAAATATCCACTGTAATTATTTTACCATTTTTAAATTCCACTTCTGTTTGTAAATTATTAAGTCTTCGATATTCTTTTATATTTTTTAAAGATATCCAACTACAATCATTATCAATAGGACTAGTAGTAGGAAAAAAAACTAAATTTCTTGTATCTTCCACTAAAATAGGAAGTTTATAACTACTATTTAAAATATCTTTAGAGCCTTCTTTCCTACCAGGATAAGAACTACCAAAATATTTACAACTATAATCGATAATATCTAATGGCTTTCTTTCTACTTCATAATTACAATTATCTTCTACTACAATAGAATTCCATATATCATCAGGAATAATAGCAAGTGTCTCATCATTAATTTCATAATCTTTCATAATATAATTCCCCCTTCAAAAGCAATTTCTTGCTTTGCTATCAGTCTACTATATTATATTGTCGAAAAAAGTATTTTTTTGTCAAAAAACTAAAAAAAAAGTAAAATTTTCTTACTTTTTTTTATAAATTTGCTATTTTTAATAAGTTCTAATAGGTAAAACTAACTGAGTTAAGCTCTCATCTTCATCACTTTTTAATAAAATAGGTTTAATTTCTCCAACAAAATATAACTCTACAGTATCAGTTGTAAAAGACTTTAACGCATCCATCATATATTTAGAGCTAAAAGAAACTCTTACATCAATATCTTGATCTTTATTAATAACCATTCTCTCTTCTACTCTACCTATTTCTGCACTAGAAGATTTCATAATTAAATCATTACCTTCTGTTTCTAATGTAACAACATTTTTATCTTTATCACTAGTTAGGATACTAACTCTATCAACAACATCATAAAAATCATTAATGTTGAAATGTAATTTAACTAAATGTTCTTTAGGTAAAAGATTTGAAGTATTAGGGTAAGTTCCATTAATTAATCTAGATTGAAATAAAAGATTTTGATATTTAAATAATATTTTATTATTAAATATATGAATTTCTACAGTATCTTTATTATCTTCTATAATTCTTGTAAATTCAACAAGATTACGACTTGGAATAACAATATTTTGATTTTCTTTACTAGGTTTTTCCAATTTTATAATTTTTCTAGCAAGTCTATAAGAATCAGTAGCATTACACTCTAATATATCAGCATTGATATTAAAGTTAATACCATTAAGTATAGCTTTATTCTCATCTATAGAAGTTGCAAAAGATGTTTGATTAACTATCTCTTTTAATATATCAGCACTAAGTTCTATATGATTTTTACTTTCTCCTAAATCGATATTAGGATATTCACTTTCACTTATTCCATTTAAATTGAATTCACTATTAGCAGTATATATTAATATTTTAAGTTCATCAACTACTTCTATATTAATATACTTATCAGGTAATTTTCTAACTATATCTAAAATATATTTACCTTGAATAATGATACTACCCTCTTCTTTTACTTTAATGATCTCTTCATCATTACATTCGATAAAAGTTTGAATAGTAATATCATTATCACTAGCAGTCAAAACTAACTTTTTACTAGTTAAATCAAATTTAATACCAGCAAGAACTGGAATAACATTTCTACTTGATATAGCTTTAGATACTTTATTTAAAGCATCCATTAACACTTCTTTTTTTATTGTAAATTTCATTATTTATTCCTTCTTTCTATATAATATTTATAATTATGGAGTGGAAAATGTGGAAAACTACAATTTTCTTTTATATTATACCATAAATTTTATCAACAACGACTGTGGAAAAAAAGTTTAAAACTAAAAGTTATCAACATCTAAGGTTTTAAATCATTTTCGAGTTTTTGAATAATACCTGCTAAATCAGGATTATTTTTAATTTCTTGCTCTATTTTTTCTACAGAATGCATAACTGTTGAATGGTCTTTACCTCCAAACTCTGTTCCTATTTTAGGAAAAGACTCACTAGTAAGTTTTCTACATAAATACATTGCAATTTGTCTTGGAAAGGCAATATTACTACTCCTTTTTTTACTTCTTATATCTTCAACTGATATTTGAAAATATTCTGCTACGATTTTTTGGATTCTTGTGATGTCATTTTTCTCACTAAGTCCCCTGCTTATAAAGTCTTTAAGCGCTTCAATTGCCAAATTAACATCTATTTTCGCTCCTCCCATAATAGTTGAATAAGCTACAAGTCTAGTAATAGAACCTTCAAGTTGTCTTACATCACTACCCATATTAGAAGCTATGTACTCAATAACATCTTCAGGAATATCAGTCTCAAAGTTACCAGCAATTATCTTTTTTCTAAGAATTTCTTTTCTAAGTTCAAAATCTGGTGGATAAATATTGACTGTAAGTCCCCAACAAAACCTTGTCCTAAGTCTTTCCTCTAATAATTTTAAGTCATTTGGTGACCTATCAGATGAAATAATAATCTGTTTTGAATCATTATAGAGATTAGTAAAGGTGTGGAAAAATTCTTGCTGTGTCTGAGTTGCACCTCCTAAAAACTGAATATCATCAATTATTAGAACATCAATATTACGATATTTATTCTTAAAAAAATCTATATAACTGAAGTTAGTTCCCTTCTCGTCTTTTTTATTAATTCCAACAAAATCATCTCTAAACTGGTCACTAGTAACATATAAAACTCTCCTATTAGAGTTAGAAACTATATAGTTACCTATCGCATGCATCAAATGAGTTTTCCCTAATCCACTATTTCCATAAATAAACAAAGGATTATACATTTTACCAGGATTTTCCGCAACTGATAATGCTGCTGCTTGTGCAAACTTATTACTATTTCCTACAATAAAGTTTTCAAAACTATATTTAGGATTTAAATTAGATTGATTTTTATAAGATTTAGGAACACCTTCTAAAGCTTTTACCTCCTCTTCTTTAACTTCTTTTTTATTATTAATTTCATCAGGAAGTAAGAATTCTAAATCAAAATTCGTACCAGTAACTTTGTTTAAAGCTGTTCTAATGAGTTCAAAATAATTATCGGATAAATGTTTTTTATGAATCGACATAGGCACTTCAATAATCGCTACGCCATTATCTAAACTAGTAAGTTTAACATCACTAAACCAAGTGTCGAAAGCTAGGGATGAAAGTTCATCTTTTATTTCTTTTAGAACATTTTGCCATAGAATTTCGACATTCACCCTATCACCTCCCACCTGAAATTGCTAAATTACCATTATAATACTCTAAATTTGTGGAAAAAGGAATAGGATTTTTCAAATTTTTAATTTTCCACAATTTTTCGACAAATTTCTCCACAATCTAAATCTAAAAATACCAACAAAAAATAAAGTTTTCCACATTTTCCACAATTTTTAAATTCACAAGTTAATATCTGTTTTCCACACCATGTGGAAACAGTGGAAAAAGAAAATAAAATATGTTAAAATCTTAAATAGGAGTGATAAATGTGTCCTATTTAGGTAAATTTAGTGAAAAAGAGCTTGAACAATTAAAAAGAAGATTACTAGATCCCTTAATAGATGATGAATTACAGATAAATATTACTTATGTAAGTCCTCTAAAAACAGTAGATGAAAATGATGATTTAATCCAAGGAATCATTTTTAGTTATAGTGACAACCAAGAAGAAAAAGGCAAAGGTCGAAATCGTTAAAATAATTTCTTGACAAAGACATAATCTAACTATTATAATAATGTAGATTTCAAGTCTGGAGGTGTTATAATGAAAAGAACATATCAACCAAACCAAAGAAGAAGAGCAAAGAAACATGGATTCTTCGCTCGTAAAGCAAGCGCTGGTAATATTTTAAATGCTCGTCGTAAGAAGGGACGTAAAGAATTAGTAAAATAAAATTCACTGTTTTTGCAGTGTTTTTTTAACTTTAGGACGTGATTAAATGAACAAGAAGTATATAGTAAAGGAAAGTAGAATCTTCGATGAAGTAATAGAAAAGGGCAAAAAATTAAAAAACTATAACTTTGTTATTTTTTATAAAGAAAAGAAAGATTCTCCTACAAAATATGGAATAACAGTTCCTAAAAAAGTAGGGAAGGCCCATATTAGAAATAAGTTAAAAAGAAAGGTTAGAGCAATTATAAGAAACTCTAACAAAACCTATGAAAAAAACTATAATTGTATTATAATTATAAGAAATAGCTGTTTAAAATTAAATTATCAAGAACTATCTAGCAGCTTGCAATATTTATTAGATAAAATTAAGTAAGGAGCAATATATGAAAAAAAGGAAAGTAAAATCAAAAATAATTATTATAATAATGTTATTATTTTTAGTAACAGGTTGTACTACTACGTTAGTAGATAAAAATAAAGAAGCAGTTAAAAATCCTGAAACTGGGCAATCATTAACAGAAAATATTCTTTGTCAACCAGAAAATGAACAAACAAGAAAATTATATGAAAAAAACGGTGTTAAATTAAAAGATTTACCAAAATGTTCAGAATTTACTCCAGGTTCTACAGAATATGATGGATTATGGACAGGTATATTTGTAAAACCTCTAGCATTTTTAATCTTAACACTAGGTAAATACATTGGTAGTTTTGCTCTTAGCATAATTATTATAACAATTATAATAAGGTTAATCCTATTTCCATTTACTAGAAAAATGGCAATTCAAAGTGAAATGATGAAGAAAGCTTCTCCTGAACTTGCTAGAATTCAAAAGAAATATGAAGGTAAGACAGACCAAGATTCTATGTTAAGACAAAATCAAGAGATGATGATGGTATATAAAAAATATAATTTTAATCCTTTAACAAGTTGTCTTATATCCTTTATCCAATTGCCTTTATTATTAGCTTTCTTAGAAGCAATAAATAGAGTACCAGCCATCTTTGAAGAAAATTTCTTAGGAATTCAATTAGGAACAACTCCATTAGTAGGATTTTCAAGTGGAACATTTTATATGTATATAATTCTTCTAATTATAATAGGAGCTTCTACTATATTCATGTTTAAAACAACCAATAACGGAACAAGTGACCCTTCAATGAAAATGATGCCTATCATGATGAGTGCAATTATCATAATAACAGCATTCTTTATGCCAGCAGCACTTGGTATTTATTGGTCAGTAGGAAATATCTTTGCAATTGTTCAAAATATAGTTGTACAAAGGGGGATGGAAAAACATGGTAAAAAAGCATAATTATACAGGTAAGACTTATGAAGAAGCCTTAAATAAAGCTAAAATAGACCTTCAAGAATTAGAAGACAATTTATTAATAAAAGAAAAAGAAATAAAAAAGACTCTCTTATCAAAGAAAGTAGAAATAGAAGTAATTGAAAAAAGAGAAGTTAAAGAATTTATAAAAAAGACTCTTAAGTCACTTTTAAAGAATATGGGCTTAGAAGTTGAAATAGAAGTCAGTATGAATAATAATGTTCCAACATATCGTTTATATTCAAACAATGATGCTCTTATAATTGGAAAAGATGGAAAAAATCTAAAAGCCTTAACCGTTATAGTAAACCAAATATTACAAAAGGAAATAGAGCAGCCATATAAATTTTTATTAGATGTAAGTGATTATCAAAAAAGAAGTGATAAACACATAGAAAATCTAGCTAAAAAAATAGCTAAAGAAGTAAAAGAAACAAAAATAGAAGTAAAAATGGACAGAATGAATTCTTATCAAAGAAGAATAGTTCACAATATCTTATCTAATAATAAATATGTTTATACTGAAAGTGTTGGAGAAGAACCAAATCGTTGTGTTGTTATAAAACCTAAAAATAATTAGGTTTTTTCTTTTTCTATGTAAAATTGTGACAACAATTATTTTGTTCTAAGTATTATACCTTTACAAGTATAATAAAAATCAATATAATAATAAGACTGAAAAAAGAAAGGAAGGTGTTTAAATGGTAGAGGAACATATAATTAGAAATATAGAAGAAAATGATAAAAACTTTCTTATAGAAGTATTAAACCTAGAAATAGCAAAAATAAGTAAAATTGTTAGTAATTATCTTCAATATGAAGAAGTAAAAAGATATCTTTCTATTTCTGCTACCATTTCTATAATAGATAGAGAAAAGTTTAATCAACCTGAAAGAAGAAAAGAATTAAAACAAAAACAACAAGAAATACTAGAAAAATACCAGGAAGTAGAAAAATTTGTAGAAGCAAGAAAAACACTAGCTGATTACAAAAAATACCAAGATAAATTAAAAAAATATGTTGTAAGTTCAGAAGGAAAAATCTATAATAATGTAGAAGATAATAGTAAAAAGATTTATTCTTTAAAAGAAGTTATTAAATACCTATTTATTATAAAAGATAGTTCTGTCTTAACAGAAGAAGAAATAAGAGCATATAGAAATATAGTTTTAGATAATTTACAGACATTTCAAAGTTTTGCAGATGATAAAGTAAAAGAAATATTTTTAGGTACTAAAATATATGAAAATCCTATTTCATATTCAGTAGAAGAATTCACAACGATGGAATCATTACAAACAGATAACTTCTATTATGATGAGTCAAATAATACTATTAATTTAAAAACTAAACCAGTTATAGATGATGATAAATTAACAGAAAGAGAAAAGCATGCTTTTTATAATCAAAAAGCTTATGAATTATTTCAAGAAGAAAACAAGGTAAAAATCTTACAAAAGAGGTAAAAGAATATGATAAATGATACAATAGTAGCAATTTCAACTAAATTAGGAGTAGGAGCTATATCTATTATTAGAGTAAGTGGAGATAATGCTATTCCCTTAGTAAATAAAGTCTTCAGAGGAAAAGATTTAGCAAAAGTAGATTCTCATACTATAAATTATGGGTTTATTAATAATGGAAAAGAAGATATAGATGAAGTTTTAGTAACGGTAATGAAAGCTCCTAAAACATTTACAAGAGAAGACATAGTTGAAATAAATTGTCATGGTGGTATCGCCACAACTCTTAGCATTCTTGATTTATTAATAGAGCATGGAGCAAGACAAGCTGAAAAAGGTGAGTTTACAAAAAGAGCTTTTCTTAATGGAAGAATAGATTTAACCGAAGCTGAATCAGTAATGGACTTAATAGAAAGTAAGACTGATAATAGTAGAAAACTAGCTTTATCATCTCTAGAAGGTAATCTAAAAAAATATATTAACAGTTTTAGAGATAAACTAAAACATGTTCTAGCCAATATCGAAGTTAATATCGATTATCCTGAGTACTATGATATAGAAGAGGTTACTAGAAAAGAGTTAAAAGAAGTAATAACTAGTCTTGAAAAGGATTTAAAGAATTTAGTAACAAAGTCAGAAGAAAGACAGATTATCAAAAATGGTATTAAGACTATAATTATAGGAAGACCTAATGTAGGAAAGAGTAGTATTTTAAATAGATTTTTAAAAGAAGATAAAGCTATCGTTACTGATATTGAAGGAACAACAAGAGATATCGTTGAAGGAAGTATTATCTTTGATGGAATAGAACTATCCCTAATTGATACAGCAGGAATAAGAGATACAGATAATTTAGCCGAAAAAATAGGAGTAGAGAAGAGTCTATCTTTAATAGATAAAGCTAACCTTATCATAGTAGTATTAAATTCTAGTGAAGAATTAATTGATAATGATATGTTCATCTTAGATAAAGTTAAAGATAAAAATCCGATAATAGTTTTAAATAAAAACGATTTACCAAGTAAAATAGATAAATCTAAGTTAGACTTTAAACATATTGTAAGTACTAATACTAATACACTAGATGGAATAGAACCATTAAAAGAAGAAATAAAGAGTATGTTTAAATTATCTGAGATAAAAGAAGATAACTACACTTATCTTGCTAATGAAAGACAATTAACTCTTGCTAAAAAAGCCCTTAAGAGTTTAGGAGATGCTAAAGTTAGTTTAGAAACAGATGCCCCTGTTGATATAATTGAAATAGACTTAAAAGAAGTATTTGATATCTTAGGTTCAATCACTGGAGAAAGTTATAGTGATGAACTATTAGATGAGTTATTTGCAAACTTCTGTGTAGGAAAATAAGAAAGGAATGATAGAAATGAACGAAAAAATTACTAAGAAAAATTCAATTTTATTTAATCAATTATGGATAAACAAAGCAATAGAAGATGGCAATAGTTTTGTTCTAATATATAATAAATCAGATGATAGAAGTATCGGTGAAATAATAGAAGAAAGATATTTAGAAGAAGATTTAGAGCCTAAAAGTAAGAAAGTAACTGAACATGATTCAATCCTATTTCAAAAAGAGTGGATGTCAAAATTTAGAGAAGAAAACTTGGCTATACCAAATAGAAGATTGTCAACTAAACATAGCTTAGGTCAAACATTATCTTTTATATACAGCCAAAAACAATTTAGAGAAAAAATAAAGGAAAGACAAAAAGAAAAAGTACTAGAATTAAAATAGAAAGACGTGATGTTAGATGAATTATGAAGTAATTGTTGTAGGAGGAGGACATGCTGGTATAGAAGCATGTTTATCATGCGCAAGACTTAAGCACAAGACTCTTTTAGTAACAGGAAACATTGATAATATTGCCGATATGCCCTGTAATCCCTCAATTGGAGGACCTGCTAAAGGAATAGTTGTAAGAGAAATAGATGCTTTAGGTGGCGAAATGGCTAAAAATACTGATAAGAGTTCTTTACAAATGAAAATGTTAAATACTAAAAAAGGTCCTGCCGTTCGTGCTTTACGTGCCCAAGCTGATAAAGTTATCTATAAAAAGGAAATGTTAAAGACCTTACAAAATCAAGATAACTTAGATATTAAAGAAGGATTAGTAAAAGAACTTATTATAAAAGATAATAAAGTAGGTGGAGTCATTTTAGAAGATGGCGAGAAAATATCTTCTAAAGCTGTTATCTTAACAACAGGAACATATTTAAAAGGAACAATCTTAGTAGGTGATAAGAAAACAGAAGGAGGTCCTCATGGTGAAAAAGCTAGTAATTTTCTAAGTCCTTTCTTAAAGAGGCTAGGCTTTAATATTTTAAGACTAAAAACAGGAACTCCTCCTCGTATTGAAAAAGCAAGTGTTGATTTTTCTAAAATGCAAGAAGAACTTGGTAGTAGTGAAGATATAACTTTCTCATATGATAACACTACCGCTCTTGCCTATAAATACCAATTACCTTGTTATTTAATTTATACTAACGATTTAACTCATAAAATAATTAAAGAACATCTAAATGAATCCAGTATGTATGGTGGATATGTTGAAGGAGTAGGTCCAAGATATTGTCCATCTATTGAAGATAAAGTAGTTAGATTTGGTAACAAAGAACGTCATCAACTATTTTTAGAGCCTGAAAGTATTTATTATGATGATTTATATTTACAAGGATTTTCAACAAGTATGCCTCACTATGTCCAAGAACAAATGGTCCATAGTCTTAAAGGTCTAGAAAATGCTAAAATATTAAAATATGCTTATGCTATAGAGTATGATGCTATTGACTCTAGACAGATAAAACCAACTCTAGAAACAAAAATAATCGAAAATCTTTATACAGCAGGTCAAATAAATGGTACTAGTGGCTATGAAGAAGCAGCAGGGCAAGGTTTAATCACCGGTATAAATGCATCTCTAAAACTAGAGAATAAAGAGCCACTAATTTTAAAACGCAATGAGTCTTATATTGGAGTTTTAATAGATGATTTAGTAACAAAAGGAGTAAAAGACCCATATCGACTTTTAACATCACGCGCTGAATATCGTCTTCTTTTAAGAGATGATAATGCTGATTTGAGACTTAGAGAATATGGTCATAAAATAGGCTTAATAAAAGATGATATCTATAATAAATTTTTACAAAAGAAAAAAGACATAGAAGATTTAACTAATCTTTTGAAAGATACAAAAATTACCCCTAAAAAAGAAATAAATGATATCTTTAAAAAATTAAATACCTCTCTTCTTAAAGATAGTATTACTTTATATGATTTATTAAAAAGACCTGAATTATCTATAGAAGATTTAACTAATTTTATAGAATTAAATTATTCTAAAGAAGTTTTAAAAGAAGTAGAAATAAATATTAAATATGAAGGATATATAAAGAAAGCAATGGATGAAGCCAAGAAAATGTTAGAACTAGAAGACAAAAAAATACCAGAAGATATCAACTATCAAGATATTCCTAATATTGCTAGCGAAGCGAAAGAAAAACTAGATAATATTAGACCATTAACTTTAGGACAAGCTAGTAGAATAAGTGGGGTTAATCCATCAGATATTGCTATTATTTCTATATATCTAAAGAAAAGAGGTAATTAAATGAATATAGATGAATTTACAAAAGCCGTAGAAGCTTTAGGACTAAAAGTAACTTCTAAAGAGTTAGAAAAGTTAGATATAATTTATAACACCTTAATAGAAACAAATAAAAGTATGAATCTAACAAGAATAACAGAAAAGACAGATGTTTATTTAAAACATTTTTATGATAGCTTAACCTTGGTGAAAGTTTATGATTTATCTAAAGCTAAAACTCTTTGTGATATTGGAACAGGAGCAGGCTTTCCTGGTCTTATTATAAAAATATTTTATCCTGATTTAGAAATAACTTTAGTAGATTCTCTTTTAAAAAGAGTAAATTATCTTAACAATTTAATAGAAAAATTAAATTTAAAAGGAATTAAAGCTTATCATAAGAGAGCTGAAGAATTAATAAAAGAAGGAAAAAAATTTGATATTGTAACAGCTCGTGCTGTTGCTTCTTTACCAAAACTATTATTATGGACAATGCCTCTAGTAAATAAAAATGGAAGTTTTCTTGCTATGAAAGGTAATGTAGAAGAAGAGTTAAGTGCTTCTTCTAAGATAATATCAAAAAATAACTATTATCTAGCTAATAAAATTATTTTTACTTTACCACAAGAAAATAGTACTAGGACCATTTTGGAGTTCAAACATAAAAATGACAAAAGATAATTTTCAAATTATTAAAAGAAAAATAAGGTTAGATAATTTAGAAGAATATAATTCTAAAAAAATTAAAAAATCAGAACAAATATTAAAAGAAACAATATCAAATACATTAGTAAATGATTTTGCCTTTTTAATAAAACTAAATAAGATATCTTTAAATAAAGGAATAACCTTAGAAGAAGCATATAATAATTATACTGGAGAGATTCCTACAATAGATTGTATTGGTCTTTCTAAAATATTAAAAGAAAAGTTAAATAAAATAGGGATAAATACATATTTTATAACTTGTAAAGCTAAGGGGTTCTCTACAAAATATGGCGATAGTTTAATTAAAGAAGCTCATACATTTTTAATCTATCCCTGCCAAAAGAAGAAAAAAACTTTATTTATTATCTATGATTCAGGTTTCAGAATAAAGAAACCTTTAATTTTTTATGATAAAGATTCATCTAAAGAATATAAATATCTAACTGGTAAAGTAAAAATAAATTATGAAAATAATAGTTATAGTATCAAAGCTAATGTCAGAATGAAAAGAGATTTTAGTATAATAAAAGATAATGTTAATTGGTATTTTAATCCATATGAAGAAACGACAAATATAGATTATTTTACTAAAAATATTTATAAAGTTAAATTCTCATATAAAATAATGTACTATAATAATATTCCTATAAAAAGATTTTGTTTAGGACTAAATATAGTAACCAAAAAATTAGATTTGTATAGCTATAATTATCATGAAGAATATTACTTAGATGAATTTTTAAAACTATCAAAAGAAGAGTTATTCCAAAAATTATCTTTTCTAAAAACAGATAATAAATTTACTGAAAAAGATATAGAAGACTTATTACAAGTTTTAAAAATATATGCTTATGAAGATAAAATTCCTATCTTAAATTATAAAATAGTACAGGAATTTAAATAAAATAATGGTTAATTTAAATTATGAAATCCCGTTTGGATATCCCGATTTTATTAATTGATAAGCAACAAAGGTGAACTTTGTT
>CALWAJ010000017.1 GCA_944373065.1 uncultured Bacilli bacterium | reverse complement strand
ATTAATAAAACTTTAGGATGTAAAAGATTTGTATATAATTATTATCTTAATTATTTAAAAGATAATAATAGTATAAATAGATTTGATTTACATAAAGATTTACCTAAATTAAAAGAAGAAAATGAGTTTTTAAAAGAAGTAGATTCAACAGTATTATGTTCTGCTGTAGATGATTTATGTAAAGCATTTAATGATTATTATGCTAAAAGAAAAGGTTATCCTAAATTTAAAAGTAAATTTAGTAAACAGTCTTATAGAACTAATTGTATAAGAAGTACTTATAAAGATAAAGAATATAGTAATATAGAAGTAGATTTATTAAATAGAAATATAAAATTACCTAAACTAGGAAAAGTTAAAATAAGAGGTTTTAGAAATAAAGATAAAATAGAAGGAAAGATATTAAATGCAACTATATCAAGAGAATCTACTGGTAAATACTATGTAAGTGTAGTTGTAGTAGAAGATATATTAATAGAAAAAGTGACACCTACTACTATAGTAGGAATAGATTTAGGTATAAAAGATTTAGTAATAACAAGTGATGGTATTAAATATAGTAATCTGAAAGTATTAATTAAATATGAAAAGAGATTAAAGAGATTACAAAAAGAGTTATCAAGAAGAGAAAAAGGAAGTAAGAATTATTTAAAGACAAAAGAAAAAATAGCAAGGTTACATACTAAGATTAAAAATTATAGAAAACATTATTTAAACGATATTGCAAATGAGATAGTGAATTACCATGATATTATAGTAACAGAAAGTTTAAAAGTAAAAGATATGTTTAAAGATAAGAAAAAAGCATTTAATAAAAGTCTATCAGATGCATGTGTTAGTACATTACGTTCTTTAATAGAGTGGAAATGTAAGATAAAAGGTAAATTTTATTATAAGATAAATACTTATTATCCAAGTAGTCAGATATGTAGTCATTGTGGCTATAAGAATAGTAAGTTAAAAGATTTAAGTATAAGAGAATATGATTGTCCAGAATGCGGATCACATAATGATAGAGATATAAATGCAAGTTTAAATATATTATTTGAAGGATTAAAGTTACACTATAATTTAGTTAGTATAGTATAGATAATGTTTTAGATAAAATAACAATTTAATAGAAAAAATAAATTAGTACGGTAGCGACTATCGAAATTTAAGCCTATGGAGAATAGGGGTTACTCTATCTATGAAGTAGGAATTCTTGGAGGTAACGACAAGGTAAAAACAAAATTTATTTTGTTTTATTTGTTCTAAAAAAACATCTACCAAAGATAAAAGATTAATGTTATAATAGAAACATGGTAGGAGAGAAAATCTATGAAAAAGAGAAACTTTTTGATAATTATTGCAATAGTTGGAATTTTATTTATAAATATAATAGATGCTAATGCTCTACAGGCTACACCTGGTGGAGGTTCAGGTGGTGCTTCTTCAGGTGTTTCATCATCTAATTATTTAAACGATTCATGCTTAGATAATGGTACATGTATGTTAGTATGTAGTTATTCAACTGATCATAAAATGAATAATAATTATGGTCCAAGACTTATAACAATATATTATAATTTTAAAGATGATACTTGGAAAGTAAGATGGGATGGATACCAAGGAGCTACAAATCCAGAAACTGGTACTATTGGTTATACCCCTTATTCTAAAGGTTTTAATATATATAGTTATATTTTCTCAGACAGTGGTAATTATAATATAATAATTCCTAAAAAACATACAGCCAATGAGTTTGTTTGCCCCAATAATGCTTATTTAGATTTCTCGGCAATTTCTTCATTTGATGATTTATGTTTTGATAATAACGGTACTAGTTGTACAAAAGAAAGAAGTAAAACTGGTAGAGATTTTGAAGAAGCAAGTGATAAAGTTTATGATTTTGAAGATGTAATTGCTAGTACCTTTGATGGATATTATAATGACCAAGTAGGTGGATTAACTTGTGACAATATTTATAATAATAACAACAATGTTTTACAAGTAGTTCTTGATGGTGTAGATCCTCTTCTTAAAAATAGTTTTTCTATTAGCAGTTCAAGTAGTTTGCCTGTATTTGTAACTAATACGCCTACTTATAAAAATAAAATAACAGATATATCAAAGGGGATAGAAACAAAAGTACAAGGTTGTAAAACTGAAACAGAAGAAGCCCATAAAAATGGTGAAATTACTGATGATGAATATAATAATAGAATTGAAAGTATGGAAGATTATGTAGATGAAACTAATGAAATAATCAATTCTTTAAATAATAGAAGAATCGATAGTATTGATACTATAGATTTTAATAAAAAAATTGAATGTGAAGATATATTTGATACTCAAACACCAGGTGCTCTTGGATGGATGCTAGTAACAATATTAAATTATATAAAGGTAATAGGTCCAATTTTAGTTGTGTTATTAAGTGCCATAGATTTCGTGAAAGCTGTATTTTCATCAGATGATAAAGCTATTAAGGAAGCACAGTCTAAGCTAATTATAAGATTAATAGCAGCTATAGCATTATTCTTAGTACCAACTTTAATACAAGTTTTATTAAGCTTTATTAATCAAACAACTTGTATGCTTTAATAAATTAAATTTAATATATCATGAAAGAAGTGATTTTATGCTAAATGGTGAAGTACATTGGTGGATAAATATTTTTAGAAATTTATTTACTGCTCTTGATGAATTAGGATATATGCTATTAGGAGCAATTTTTGACGTCTTTTTCACAGTTGCCAATGCCAAAATATTGCAAGGTGATTTCATAGTAACATTTTATGGAAGAGTACAACTAATTCTTGGAGTATTTATGATTTTTAGACTATCTATAACTTTGTTGCAAATAATAGTCAATCCTGATTTGGCGAAAGATAAACAAAAAGGAGCTAGCAAGATATTAATGAGAATTGTTTTGTCTCTCGTTATGCTTACTTTAATTGCTCCAATAAATATCCCTAATGATGATGGTAATCCTTTAAATCAGCAAATAGCAGAAAACGGTATCCTATTTGGATTTTTATATCAAATCCAAAATAGTGTTGTCCAGGATAATGTATTAGGAAAACTTATTTTAGGTTCAAACGTTGATGATATTTCTTCAAATAATAATAGTTTAAATCTTAGTGGTATTGGTAATATCGGTGATACATTATCAGCAACAGTTGCTAAAATGTTTATAACACCAGCTCTTAAAGATGGCGTTTCCCAAGATGATATTACTGATGATGAAATGTATAAAGAAAACTTAGCTTGTGAAGATTTAGTTAATGGTATTAATTATTTTGATTCTACTGTCCCTTATCAAACATTATTAACTAGTGTAAGAGATTTAAGATGTTCAGGTATGTATGCCTTTGATTATACATTGCTTGGTGGAGCAGTAGTATCTATAGTTATGTTTTTTATTGTGTTAGGATTCACAGTTGATATTGCTGTACGTGCTATAAAGCTTGCTTTATTAAGATTAATAGCCCCAATTCCTATCATTGCCTATATAGATCCAGGCCAAGAAAAAAACGGGGCATTTGGTAGTTGGGTAAAAACCCTAGCTTCTACTTATCTTGATTTATTTGTTAGATTGATGGTTATATACTTTGGCATATATGTTATGGTTTCACTTACTCAAACAACTACATTAGACTTATTCCCATCATCACCTAATTTCTTTACTTCTACTTTTGCCACAATCTTTATTATTTTAGGTATCTTAGTATTTATGAAACAAGCTCCTAAATTCTTTAAAGATATGTTAGGAATAAAAGGTGATGGTAACTTTAAATTATTTGGAGGACTTGGTACAATTGCTGCTACTGGTTTAGGTGTTGCTGGAGCTTTTGGAGCATTTAATGCATCTAGACAAGCCAGTCGACTTGCTGATGAACTAAGGGCTCATGAAGATCCAAACTATAACCCTAATAGTTTATTAAATAGAGGAAAACATGCTCTTGCTGGTATTACTGGTGGTTTGCTTGGAGCAGGCACGGGAATAAGTGCTGCAATGTCAGCAAAAAATCATGCTGGTCGTGCTGCATTTGATGCTATTTCTAAACGAAATGCTGCTGTTTTAAGTGCAGGACGTAGTGGTGGTACATTTTTTGGGTCTGTTGGTTCTAGTGCTCGACAATTGTTTACTGGAGAATCTACTTATGACGCACTTGATTCTGGATGGAAAGCACGTGAACAAATGATTAAAGATGCTGAGTTAATATTAAAACAAAATCAAGATAATAATGCACATAGAAAAAGAATTATGGATAGAGCTAAATCTAAAGCTGTTGATAGCATACAAACTACTGGTACATATGGTGGAATTACTGGTAATTATCGTGATTATCATTCTGTTTATACTGCAGCAATTCAGCAAGGTGTTGGAGTTAAGACAAATGCTGCTGGTCAACAATTCTTTAATTTCCATGGTCAAGATGTTTTACTTGATCAAGCTCAAAGTATTGATATCGGATTATTAGATGAAAATACTGCAAACTATTATGATCAGGTTGTTGCTGGTACTATTTCTGATGCAAGTATAACAGCTGATCGTGATGCCTATAGAACAGCTACTGGACAAGATTTAGAAGCAGTATATGGTGGAGCTACCGGACTTAAAGCTGCTTTTGGTACTCAAGCTAATATAAATAATGCTGAGAGTGATAGACTTAATAGAGAGCGTGCTGATATTAATAATCAGAGGCAAGGATATCGAGCTCAACGAGCTCGAGCTAATGCTCAACGGTTTAGAAATGGTAAGTAAATAAGGAGTGTGATATATAGTGAATGATAGTTATTTAATCCCTGCAAATACTAAAAATGGTAGTTTAATATTAGGTATATTTAAACCTTTTGATTTAATTTTATTAGGTACAGGCATAGTATTATCGTTAATATTACTTATGAGTTTATCTATGGATTATACTTGGCAAGTCGTTATTGTCTTATTCCCTGGTGCACTCTGTGCCTTTCTTGTTATACCTATTCCTAATTATCATAATATTCTTTCAATTATAATAGATTGTTATACATTTTTTACAAGTAGGCAAAAGTATGAATGGAAAGGTTGGTGTGTAAACGATGTCAAAGACAGTAAATAGTCAATATAGTGAAGATTGGTTACCTATTACAGGTATCCAAAACGGTATGATTATTTGTAATGATAAACAAAAAGTAACTGGTGTTAAAATCGCTCCTCGTAATATATTTATTCTTGACCAACAGTCTCAAGATAATGTCCTAATCAGTCTTAAAAACTTCTATAATATGATAGACTTTGAGTTCTGGTTAGTAGTTGCTGATAGACCAGTAGATATCTCTGTATATATGTCACAACTTCAACTTCTATATAATGAAACAACATCTCCTGCAATTAGAAAAGTAATACTACAAGATATAGATAAAGGTAATACCTTTATGAATAATAATATCGTTGATACAGAGTATTTTATCCTATTTAAACATGCTAATGAAGATACATTACAAAAACGTATTAGACTTCTAATTAATGGACTTGCTAGCTGTGGACTTAATGCTTCACAAGTTAGTAATGATGACCTTAGAATAATATTAGAGAACTTCTTAAATGGAGGAGTATCTACAGAGTTTGGGACGGTGATGCCAGTATGAGTATAAGTATTAAAAGTCAATTAGCTCCTAAAGGATTACACTTTTATCCTAGTGATTTCTTTATAAGTGATAAATATGCTACAATTCTTACTGTTATATCATACCCTAGATATATCTCTCCTGGATACTTATCTACTCTTACATCTATGAGTGGTATTAAAATAGTTATTAAACATATTCCTGTACCATTTAATACGATGTCTAAAATGATTAATAGACAAGTAGCAGATTTAAGAGAAAAATATCGTCAAGAAAAAGATCAAACAGCTAAAGAGAGAATTAGACAAGATGCTGAAAGTCTTGAGTACTTTGTGTCAATGCTTGCTTCAAGTCAATCTCGTATCTTTGATTTTCAAATGCATATTATGATAAATGCTGATACTAAAGAAGATTTGGAACTAAAGAAAGTAAATGTTAAAAACTATTTGGATGCTATGGAGTTACGTGCTATTTCTTTAAGATTTAATCAAGAAAAAATCTTGAAAAGTATCTTACCAATCTTTCCATCACAAGATATTGAAGAGCGTATTGGTACACCAATACCATCTCCAACAATCGCTGCTATGTATCCATTTATCTTTGATAGTATCAAAGACCCAGGATTATCAGTACTACTTGGGGTTGACTTCTCAGGTGGTGTAATCCTATTCAATCAATTTTTATATCAAATAAGGAAAGAAAATAATAGAAATAATGCTAATATGATTATACTTGGTACATCAGGTAGTGGTAAATCTACCGCTGCTAAACTTCTATTGCGTTCTCATATTAGAAATGGTTGTCAAATAGTAGCGATTGACCCTGAAAACGAACTTGAAGAAATCGCTAATACCTTTGGAGGAGATATCATTGATATCGGTAAAGGTGGAGACTTTGGACTTATTAATCCCCTTGAAATCATTATAGATGCAGATGAAGAAGAAATTAATCAAGGACTAGGTTATACTGTTCTAACAAGAACATTACAATCCTTAAAAGCCTTTATGAGATACTATGACCCATCAATAGAAGAAGATGTCTTAAATATGTTTAGTGAAGTAGTACAAGATACCTATAAAAGATTTGGTATAGACTTTAATACTAACTTTACTACATTCACTAGCGAAGATTATCCAACCTTCTCAGATGTATATGCTACTGTTAAAGGAAGACTTATGTCTATAACAGAACAAACAAGAGAAAAAGATATCTTACAAAGACTAGAAATAAAAATAAGACCACTAACTAAAGAATTAAAATTCTATTTTGATGGTAAAACTACTATAACAGCAGATAGTGATTTCTTAGTATTTAATATTAAAGAGTTTATGAACTCAGATACTAATGTTAGAAATGCTCTATTCTTTAATATCTTAAAATACGCTTGGGGATTATGCTTAGACTCTGATGTTAATACAATTCTTATGGTAGATGAAGCGCATGTTTTACTTTCTAATAATAATGAACAAGGAGCAGATTTCTTAGGACAAGTTCAAAGACGTGCTAGAAAATATAATACAGGTACAATTATTATTACACAACAACCTAGTGATTTCTCATCTGAAGCGATTATAACTCAAGGTAAAGCTATCTTTGATAATGCTTCATATTACTTAGTAATGGGACTTAGAAAACAAGCTGTTGAAGATTTATCATTACTAATAGATTTGAATGAAAATGAAAAAGATAGTATTAAAAGATACTCTCAAGGAGAAGCTTTATTTGTCTGTGGTAATAGAAGAATGCGTATAAATATCGTTGTAACAAAAGATGAGTTAGAATCATTTGGAAGTGGTGGTGGATTTTAATATCTAATTAAATTGTAGTAAGGATGGTGATAAGATGAATGAAGAAAATAAAGAAGAACAAAATACTTCTTCAGTTAATAATGATATTAATGTAGATAATTCTTCAGAGTCTAAGCCATCTTTTTCTGATTCTATAAAAAATATAGGTGGAGCCTTAAAAGATAATAAAGGTTATCGTAGTAGAAAAAGAATATTTAGTAATAATGATGATGGAAGTAATAATAATACTAATGATGGTAATAATGAATCTCTAGATATTCCTAGAAATTCTAATGCCGAAATTAGTACTAATAGAGTAAATAGAAATCGTGAAAATATTGGAAGAAAAGCCTTAAATACCGCTGCTAAAGTAAATCCTATAGCAAGAGGAGTAAAAGCAGTTAATGATGTTGGTAATACCTTAAATAATATTAGAGCGAAAAGAACTCCAACTGAAGCTTTAGGAATGGGAGTATCTAATAATATTAATAATACCAGTAACGATAATAGTGACTCAGTTACTTCTGATGATACTACTAATACTGATAATAATACTAGTAGTGATACTAGTAACAATTCTAGTGATACTAATAATACTTCATCTAATGATAAACCTAATACTTCTAAGAGAAATAGAATATTAAATCCTATTCCTAATTTAGAAAACCTTAATCCATTAAATAATAAAATAGATTTCTGGGGATTAGGTTCTGTCAAAGTTAAAACATTATTAGCAGTAGGGCTTCCTTTAATAGGTATTTTATTAATACTAATTGTAATTTTAGCAGTTGTCTCTATTCCAAGTAACTTTGGGTCTCTATTAGGATTAGATGACTTTTTAGAAGGTGGAGCTGCTTCAACAAAAGAAGAACAAGAATATTATGATAATCTAAAAAGATTACAAGAAGAATATAGTGGTGAAGGTAAAACTATGGAAGAGGCCTCTTTGCAAATAGTTACAGCCGTCTTTTCTATCCTTCAAACATATGACCCTACTTTTGGTTTTGAAGATATGACTTATAATCGTATGAAAGAAGTAGCAGACCTTCTTTTTGAAAGTGTTTCTGAAGAAGAGGGGGGAGGCTTCCGTCTTTTAGATGATGATGCTACTAAAAATAATCTTGCTGATTATTTCTCTCGTCTCATACCAGGACAATCTAGTGAAACCTACCAAGAAATGGCTAATCAAGTTTATGAATATATCGAAGCCTATGAAGAAATAACTGGTGAAGAAGATACCTCATCTTCTAATAGTGGTTCTGTTTGTTCTTCTAATTCTTATTGGTGGCCTATAGGTAGTGTCGAAACTACTGAACAAAATGGTGTTACCTTTGCCAGTGGAGAACCTCAATCTACTGTCATAACAGCAACATTTGGTGGAGATGATTCTGTTCACCGAGGTTCTCATGGAGCCTTAGATATTTCGACAGGAAATGCTCTTGGTAATGTAAATATCATTGCTGCTAAAGATGGAACAGTTGTCTATCCAACTGATAGAAGTTTAATTCAATTCCCTGATAATGGTAGCTTAAGTAATACAGATGGTGGTGGCTATGGTAACTATGTTATTATTGAACACTCTGATGGTAACTTTACTCTTTATGGTCATATGGCTCAAAATAGTATTACTGTAGTAGCAGGAGATAAAGTAAAACAAGGCCAAGTAATTGGTAAAATGGGACATTCTGGACGCTCAACTGGAACACACTTACACTTTGAAGTTAGAGTAGGTGGTAATAGTAGTCAAAATAAAGTAGATCCCCTAGATTATGTTAGTCAAGAAAACCCTCGTCCACAATGTACTGACTTTTCACTTACAACTACAACTCTTTCTAAAAGCGAATTTGTAGCGAAGATGAATGCTTATTGTGAAAGTAGTGGCAGAGAAGCCTTTTGTACTAACTTTGCCGCTCATGCTGAAGAAATTTATGATGTATCTTTAGAAAGTGGTGTAAATCCAGAACTTGTAGTAGTTACTGCTGGTACAGAACAAGGTTGGACAATGTGTGGTTCTTGGTATAACTTCTGGGGAATAGGAATAACTAATGGTAACGGTTGTAACTCAGGGCCTCACTTAACAAGTCTTGCTGATGGTATAAGAGAATATGCTAGAGTCCTAGATACCTATAAAGAAGGTGGTTCAGCAGCATCATTAATCACTCAACGTTATGAAGAAAGCGAAGCAGCTGGCTGTGATCCTGCTGGTCATGGACTTCCTGGTACATTAGCAGGAATGCAATCTATCTATGGTTATATTGGAGCCTATCGTTATAATCCAGGTAGTCCTGGTCTTGGAGGATGTTACTACTTAAATCTAATATATGGTGCCGATTACTGTGATAGAGTTCCATCAGGAAGTAATGTACCTACGACAATTTGTGAACAAAACGATTATACGATTTATACCTTACAGCACAAACTGGAATTTAGACAAGCTATCTTTGGTTTATAGGAGGAATAAATGAAAAAAACAGCGAAAATAGAAATAGTTATATGCATAATACTAGTATTAGTTTTTGGTGGTACGACAATCTATTCAAATATTGTTAAAAAAGAAGCTGAAGAAAATAGAATTGATAATACAGTTACTGCTCTAAATGATATTAACAGATATTTAACTATAGACTCTTCAGTTTCTAAATATATTTCCTATGTAAGTAGTAAAAATAATGATTATACTTATCAAGTTTTAGACAAAAACTATCTAGAAGATAATAATATAACAACTGCCAATATCTTTAATAAAATAGCATCTTATGATCCTAATTATAGAGGAAATGCTAAAGAAATTTATCAAATAAGCGCTTATCAAGATATTTATAAATATTATGTCAAAGAGCAAATATCTAATGAGACTCTAGATACAGTAGAATTTGTTAGATACGACTATTTTTGTATAACACTAGATGAAAGTAATTTGACATTCGCTATAATGCCAATTACAGAAAATGAGTATAATACTAAGATAGGAGTGACTGAAAATGACTAAATTCTTTAAAATATTTATCTTCCTTATATTTTCTCTTTCTTTAATCTTTATAATTTTTAGAAATCTTGGCGTTGCAGAAGATGCTAAGACAAATGAGCCAACTGAAGAAGAAATAAACGAATTATTTTCTATTCAGACAAAAAACTCTGCTAACACTTATGAAAATAAAGATGTAGATGAAGAAAATTTAATTACTATGTACTATGTTAATTTTAAAAATGAAATTATAAATAGTGAAAGTGATGCTTATAGTAAAATAAGAAATAAAGATGAAATAACTAAAGAAATATTTGATAATTTTAGAAATGAACTTATAAATAATTATTATATTAATACAGTATCATCTTATGAAATAAGAAAAGAAAACGGTAAAGATGTTTACTACATAACAAATAATTACAATCAAACAATTATTCTTTATATTAATAGCGTTTTTAACTATGAAATTGAACTAAATCTATAAAATTTGTTTTCAAAATGCTAAAATACTGTTATAATAAGCGTAGATTTTGAAAAGAGGGATTACAATGAAATTAAAATTTAGAGCTGATAAAGACGATGTCATGATATTTATCGTTTTTGCTATCTTTCTTTTATACATAGTTGCTATTGGAATTGTCAACTTAAATAGTTTTGCAACTGAAGGCTATTTTAGTGGTTTAAATCCATTACCAGCTTTTACCCCTCGTTTCCTTTGGATGACATTATTAATTTATTTTGTCGCTCTTATAGGAATGTTGGTAAGTGTTAAATCTTATTTCTTTGAAATGGAAAAAGGAATAGGTTTTACTACAGAAAAGAAAGATAAAGGTTATTCTAGATGGGCTAAAGATAAAGAAATGAAAGCTGAACTTACTATGGTTACTCCAGAACAAGAGACTAGTGATGCAGCGGGAGTTCCCTTAATCCTTAATGAAAAGGAAGCTTGGGTTGATAATGGAGAATATCATACCTTAGTTATTGGTTCTACTGGTTCAGGTAAAACACAAACAGTTATTAAGCCAACTGTTCAATTACTTGCTAAAGCAGGAGAATCTATGATTATTACTGACCCTAAAGGTGAAATTTATGAGTCAACTGCTAACATGCTTCGTGATAAAGGTTATGATGTCCAAATATTAAACTTCCGTGATCCTCAAAACGGTAGTAGTTGGAATCCTTTATCTATGCCATATAGAATGTATAAAAATGGTAATCAAGATAAAGCGATAGAGTTACTAGATGACCTTGCCTTAAATATCCTATATGATGAATCTAGTAATAATAGTGACCCATTCTGGGAAAAAACATCAGCTGATTATTTCTCTGGTGTTGCCTTAGGTCTTTTTGAAGATGCTAAAGAAGATGAAATTAATATTAATAGTATCAGTTTAATGACAACAGTAGGTGAAGAGAAATTTGGTGGTACAACCTATATCAAAGAATATTTCTCCTTTAAAGATCCAGCAGGAGCAGCCTCTATTAATGCTTCAAGTACTATCAATGCTCCAACTGATACAAAAGGCTCAATCCTTTCTGTATTTAGACAAAAAATTAAATTATTTGCATCACGGGAAAACTTATCAGAGATGCTTAGTCATAGTGATATCGAATTAGCCGATATTGGTAGAAAGAAAACAGCTTTGTTTATCGTTGTTCAAGATGAAAAGAAAACATACCATTCATTAGTTACAATTCTTTTGAAACAATGCTATGAAACATTAATTGATGTTGCTCAAGAAAATGGTGGAAAGCTTCCAGTTAGAACAAACTTCTTACTAGATGAGTTTGCTAACATGCCTCCACTTAAAGATGTTACTACTATGATAACAGCTGCTCGTTCACGTCGTATTAGATTTACAATGATTATTCAAAACTATGCTCAATTGAATCAAGTTTATGGTAAAGAAAATGCTGAAACAATACGTGGTAACTGTGGTAATATTATCTATCTTATTTCTGCTGAACTTGCAGCCTTAGAAGAAATATCTAAAATGTGTGGTGAAGTTAAGTCTAAACAAGATGATAAGACAGCTTCAACTCCATTAGTTACTGTTTCAGACTTACAGAGAATGAAACAATTTGAAGTTATTGTTCTCCGTATGAGAATGCAGCCTTTTAAGACTAAATTTACCCCAGATTTTGAACTTAATTGGGGAAAAACTTTTCCTAAAGCTACATATCCTGTACGTGAAAAAATGCCTGTTCATACTTTTGATATTAAAACCTTTGTAAAAGAAAAGAAGAAAGAAAAACTACTTGAAATGATGAACAGTTCTAATCCAAATGGTGCTAATCCTAGTGGCAATACCCCAGGATTTATGCCACCAAACCTTTTTGGAATAGGAGCTGGCTCTAATGCTAACAATAATCCAATGAATCCAATGGCAAGCTCTATGCCTAGACCTAATCCAATGCCTAGACAAGATAGTCCTATCAATACTAATGCTATGCCATCATTCTTAAATCCAAATATGGATAATAAGCCAAAAGAAACTAAGCCATCATTCGATGTAGATGAACTTGTCAAAAAAATTGATGCTAAAATTGCTGAATTAGAAAAAGAAGAAGCAATGAATAAACAAAAACAACAGCAACAGCAACAACAACAATCATCTATTCCTAAACCTATAAAAGATATATCTCCAGTAAAAGAAGTTGTTACACCTAAAAAAGAGGAACCTAAAAAACAAGTTGATTTAAAATTAGATGATGAAGATGATGATGATTTCTTTGATGACTTCTTCGATGAATAAAAACAATGCCTAACTCATATTAGAGTTAGGCTTTTAAAATCTAAAATTATTTTTCACTTGCTCTTGTCGTTAAAATTTATTTATAGTATAATTATTTGTATAGAATAAGAAGGTGTTTATATGTTAGGTACAATTAAAGAAATAGTTGGAAATAATGTAATTGTAGATTTAACAATAGATTTGACTAAACAAGCTAATCTTTTAAATCTTCATGCTATCTTTGAAGACAATGGTATAAAAATCGTAGGAGAGATTGTCGATAGTACAAAAACAACTTTAAAAATAAATATTGTAGGAGAAATAAAAAATAATACATTCCTACCAGGAATTAGTTCTAAACCCTCATATAGATCTACTGTTAGAATAGTCAATATGGATGAGTTAGCTCTAATACTTGGACCTATGGAACCTACTATTAATGAAGTGACTTTAGGATATTCTAATATTTATCAAAACTATAAAATAAACGTAAATATCAATAGTTTTTTCAGCAATCACTTTGCTATACTTGGTAACTCAGGAGCTGGTAAATCTTTCTCAGTTAGTCGTATTTTACAAAATATCTTTGCTGACCCTAAAAAAAGTCCAACCGGAGCTCATGTTATTATGTTTGATGCTTATGGTGAATATACAAGAGCCTTAGGAAACGTTGATAAAGTTAATCCTAATATGCACTATAAAACTTATACAACTAATACTGCTAGTTCTACTGGTAGTGAAGTATTAAACATCCCTCTATGGCTCCTTGGGGTAGATGATTTAGCTCTACTTTTAGATGTTACTACGCCAAATCAAATTCCTATTATCGAAAAAGCCTTAAGCCTTGTTAATATCTTAACTGGAGATGACCCTGATGTTATTAAATATAAAAATGATATTATTGCAAGAGCTGTTCTAGATATTCTTTTAAGTGGACACCAATCTACTAAAATAAGAGACCAAGTAATAGCAGTCCTTACTAAATTTAATACTAAAGACCTAAACTTGGAATCTAAAATAGTTCAACCAGGTTATGTTAGAACCTTTAAACAATGTTTATATATAGATAAAACAGGTAAACTAATGGAAATGGAATTAGTCGTTAACTTTGTTAAAACATTTATCATGGAAGACTTTAATCTTGCTGATAGACCAGAAAAATTTATTGCCTACACTCTAAAAGATTTAGAAACAGCGATGGACTTTGCCCTTATCAGTGAAGGAATCTTAAAAAGTGATAAAGTATATGACTATGCCAATGTCTTGAGTGTAAGACTTCATTCCTTAGCCTCTAGTCCTAATCATGTTTTCTTTGATTCAAATTCTTATATTTCTAAAGATACTTTCTTAGATAGATTATTTACTAATATGGAGGGACAAAGATGTCAAATAGTAAACTTTAATATCAGTTACATAGAAGACCGTCTTGCTAAAGTAATTACCAAAATAATATCTAAACTTATCTTTGATACTGCTGTAACTAATGAAAATCGTGGTAGTGTTCCTTACCATATAATAATAGAAGAAGCCCACCGTTATGTTCAAAAAGATACTGATACCGAAATACTAGGATATAATATCTTTGACCGTATCACTAAAGAGGGACGTAAATATGGTGTTTTACTAGGATTAATTACCCAAAGACCTAGTGAGTTATCAGATACAGCCATATCTCAATGTTCAAACTTTGTAATTCTTAGAACCCTTCACCCTAAAGACTTAGGATATATAAAAGATATGGTCCCAAGTATAACTTCAGAAATTGCTAACCAGTTAAAAGGTTTAAAACCAGGTAACTGTATAGCCTTTGGTAGTGCTTTCAAAGTACCAATAAATATGCACTTTGAAAAAGCAGACCCTGAGCCATTATCTAATAACGTTGACATTAGAAATATTTGGTATAATAATAATTAACCCTTTTCTAATTATAAAAAATATGATAGTATAATATATAGTAATAGGAGGATGAAAATGGCACTAGATAAATTAAAAAAACTAATAGGTAATGATGAGTATATAGAAGAAGAGGATATAAAAGAGGAGGAGTATTATAAAGTGAGTAAAGAAGATTATCAAGATGCAAATGGAGTAGCAGGAAGTAAAATGATGCTACTAGAACCTCGTGCTTATTCTGAAAGTCAACAAATAGCAGACTACTTAAAAGAAAGAAACTCTGTTGTTGTTAACTTAAAAAGAGTAACACCAGATCAAGCGAAAAGAATTGTTGATTTTTTAAGTGGAACTCTATATGCTATAGGAGGAGACTTACAAAAATTAGGTGGAGGAATATTTTTATGTACTCCTAATAATGTTAATGTAGAAGGAGAAATATCTGATGATGCAGCTCCTACAAAAACACCTAGAAAGCCTAAAAAACAAGACGATGAATTTGATTGGTAATAACCCGAATTAAAGGGATGTGATAGAATGGACAAATTTAACTATGAAGCGAATGGTTATAATAGAGCAGAAGTTAATAAATTTGTAACAGATGTAATTAAAGAAACGGAAGGAATTATTAAAAAGTGTAAAGATCAGAAAAAAGAAATAGCCGACTTAAAAGAAAAATTAAGTCATTACGAAGATCTTGAAAACACCTTAAAACAATCTTTAATTAATGCTGAAAAGACTGCTGATAATGTTAAAAGATTAGCAAGAGAAGAAGCTGATATCATTATTAGTGATGCTAAACATAACGCTTCAAGGATAGTGGGAGAGTCATTATTAAAAGCTAGAAAGATAGAAAATGAAGCTGATACGTTAGAGAAAAATGTAAAAATATTTAAACGTAAGTTAAAAATAATTGTAGAACAACAAATGGCTGTAGTAGAAGAAATAGAAACACTAGACTTAGAAGAAAAATAAGTCTAGTGTTGTGTCTATTAGGAAAGGAGAATTATGGAAAAAGATAAAGAGTTAGAGGGGTTAATTTTAAAATATACAGCAGCTCTTAAAACTTTAGAAACAGAAATTAGTATTTTATTACAAGATTATGAATATAAAAACAACTATAATCCGGTTGAACATATAAAGTCCCGCTTAAAAAGCTATGACAGTGCTAGTAAAAAATTAATTTCTAAAGGTTATGAAGTAAATACTACCAACATAGAAAAACATGTTCATGATATGGTAGGACTTAGAATTGTTTGTTCATTTTTATCTGATGTATATGAGATAGTTAAAATAATTGAAAACAGTGACCAAATAACTGTCCATGATAAAGAAGATTATATCACTAATCCTAAAGATACAGGTTATTCTAGTTATCATTTAAATGTCTATATTCCTGTCTATTTAATAGATGGTGTAGAACTAGTAGAAGCAGAAATTCAAATAAGAACAGTCGCTATGGACTTTTGGGCTAGTCTAGATCATAAAATAACTTATAAATTTAAAGGAGAAATTCCTGAAGAAATAAAAGATGGAATGCATAAATGTGCAGAAGATATACATGCCCTAGATCAAAAAATGTTAAAGTTAAATAAAGAAATGCAAATAATAAAAGAAGATCAAGAAATAATTTAGTATAAAAATAATTAATTCCTCCATAATATTTATGGAGGAATTTGTATGAAAGATGAAAATGAAGTAAATGTTTTAGATGAACTTAATAAAGGTGCTTGTATGGGAATGGATGCTATTCATTTTGTATTAGAGAAAGTTAAAGATGATTCTTTACGTACTGAATTAAATAGACAGTATGAAAAGTATAAGAAGATATCTGATGAAATATGTGAACTATATCCTGAATATAGCGATAAAACACCACATGAGACTAATGCTATGAATAAAGTAATGACTTGGTATGGAGTAAATATGAAAACTTTAACTGATGATAGTACTTCAAAAATAGCAGAGCTTTTAGTACAAGGAACTAATATGGGAATAATCGAAGGAAGAAAGCTTTTAAATCATAAAGAAACAGATCCTAATGTAACAAGAATTGCTAAAGAATATGTTACAATGCAAGAAGAAACGATAGAAAAGTTAAAACACTTTCTATAGCTTTTTTTCTTTTGAAAATAATTAAAATGAACTAGTATATTGATATTAATTATGATATTCAATATTTAACAAGTTGATATTTGGAAGTGATACCATGAACGAAAAAAACTATAATGAAGTACTTGACTAAAGAAGTCCTAAGGTTAAACAATTATATTGGAGTATTGCCTTTGGCCTACAAGATGTTGATAGATTAAAATCATCTAAATATATGGTAGAGTTAACTACTGAGCATATTGATGGTAAAAAGACATATAAAGAAGTTAAAGATAATATAACATCATACTATTCTAAAGATAAAAATATATCTAATAGAGAAAAAGATGCTGATGAAGTATCGCTTGCTATCTA
The DNA here is from genome assembly GCA_944373065.1 of uncultured Bacilli bacterium. GTDB lineage: Bacteria > Bacillota_I > Bacilli_A > RF39 > UBA660 > Onthousia. The sequence continues at coordinate 636 of CALWAJ010000017.1, read as the reverse complement.
TGAGATACTAAGTGATAAAGCTTTTAGATTTGACTATCTAACTTATAAGAATTAACATAAAAGATTATTTCAAAGCCTTGATAAAGATATATATCATCCTGGAGAATTTAGAACTTATAATATTACTAAAGATGAAGAAATATTAGATAATGATACAGTAAGTTACCAGTATTATGATTTAATAAAAGAGTCTTTAAAGTATGATTTTGAAGAAGAGAAAAATATAGATTATATTAATATGAGTGAAAGTGAATTAGTTAATAGAATAGCAGAGTTTACCTCAAAAATTTGGCAAGTACATCCATTCAGTGAAGGTAATACCAGAACAACTGCTATCTTTATCCAAAAATATTTAATAAGTATGGCTTCAATGTTAATAATGAACTAGATAATAATAAGTTACATATTTAATGAAGGAGAATTTTAATGAAAACTAAAGAAGGAATAACTAAAGTTGTCAATATGAATATTTTAGATGTAAAGTATGGTCTATCTGTTATGGACTTGAAAAATTATGCTAATAAGGGTAGAAGTAAAGTATTAAGATAACACTTAGTACTTTTTTCTTTATCTTGATTTATCTAAATATAAATAGTAAAATAAAAATATAATAGAACGAATTATTATAAGGAGTAA
>CALWAJ010000016.1 GCA_944373065.1 uncultured Bacilli bacterium | reverse complement strand
TTTCCACCAACCATTAACTCTCTATAAAATTTCCTTATTCCCGTCTTTCGCACTTGTTTTAAATAAAACTAAACAAAATATATCATAGTTTATATAGTTTATGCAACTATTTTTATAAATGTTTTGTTAAAATTTTAGGTTCTAAGTAAGTAAGTGCCTCTTTATCAAACACACTAACTCCACAAACATCCCTATACACCAATTTAAAATTGTCTAACTTTCTATTCCTAAATTTCAAATTCAATTGATTTTTATAATATATAACTCCTGAAGCAGTACTGTCATATCCTGTAATAGTAACTAATTTATTATCCCATCTATCATATAAAGTTCTAATTCCATAAGTACTTTTTTTAATGTCCCAAGAACCATCTATCTTTCTCTTTTCTTCATTAAAATAAGAATAACAATTACTTAAAGTAAATCCTTTCTCCTTAGCATATTTCATCAAAGCTTTAGACTTTTTTAAGATGTTCTCTTCTTTTAAAGCATCAGGATATTTTTGAACTAATAAATTAAGTTGTTCTAAAAGCCTCGTCAATTCTTCTTTATTCATATTTAAATAATTTTCATCAGTTTTTTCTAAATCATTTGAAGTAATATAAAACAAACTATCTTCCCAATCTATAATTTGATTTTCTTTACTTGCAAAATTAGTTATTCTAGCTATCATAAATATTATCTCTCCTTATCTTTTAATTAATATAGCCCCACTAGCATTATCTTTTCCAGGTTTAGGATAACTTATTAAACTTTCAGGTAAATTTATATTAGGTATTACTTGTTCTACATTTACTGCTTCATTAATAATATCTTTAAGAATATATTCCTTTCTAGAAGTATTAGCAATCAATTTAATCTTATTATCAGATAAACAATCTGTAACACCATCTGTAAGTAACAATAATTTACTATAAGAATTATTATTTATAACATTAGTTTTAAGTTCGACTTCAGTAGCACCTAATCCTTGTATTAGTTGATTATTACGTCTATAAAATCTTATATCATCTTTATTTTTTATTTTATTTTCTTTATATAAGTAATAAGCCAAAGAATCATCTTCTGTAACTTGTTCCATGGAAATACCATTTAATAAATAGCATCTAGAATCACCAATATTACCAACTAAAGTTTTATTATGAGTAACAATAGCACAACATAAAGTAGTACCCATTGGTTTTCCTGACTCATTAATTTTATTTCTTAATACCTTATTAATTGCTAAAACGACATCATTAAGATTTTTCTTTAAATTATCTATATTCTTAAACTCTTTTAAACTAAGTTCTTTAAACCATATTTCTAACTCTTTTATCGTAAATGAAGAAGCAAACTCACCATTACTATATCCTCCCATACCATCTGCAACTGCTAATAGTTTAATAGCATCATCTAAAGGATGAGAAATAGCTATCACACTATCTTCATTATTAGGTCTAACTTTACCTTTATCAGTTAAAGCATACATAGAAACATCATAAGCTTTAGGAGTTATTTTTAAATTCTTACCAATAACTTGAGGATTATATATCTGTTCTATAAGTTCTTCCCTACTACAACCTTCATAACTTATATTAAAGTCAGGATGTCTATTAAAAATATATACTTCTCTATCTGTTTTCATAATCCCTAATCTTTTATCAACAAAAGTATTACTAGCAATAGTTCCATCTTCATTAAATCTATAATAATTATATCTATTTAAATTATCAGCATTATATTGAAAAAGGCCATTATTAGATAAAACATAATTGTTTTTCTTAGTCTTAAATAAAAGAACTTTTTTTAAACAAGTAGTATCATCATAAAAAGCAACTTTACTTAAATTAAAAGCTTCCTCATAACAATCACTTAAAGTATTAGAACTTGCTAAATAGATATCTTTACTAATACTAACAGGATTAAATGCTGAAAGTTCTAAAGAAAAATATGCCTGTTTCTCACTATAACTAAGTGAAGAACAATTTTTATTATATACTTTTAAAAATTGACTAGCTAAAAAAGGCAAAGCTCTTTTATCAATACTTTTTGTTAACTGTCTGTTTTTACAAAAGGTATCTATATAAATTTCCATTAACTTATAAGTCTTCTCTAAATTTAAGCCTTCTTTATTAATAAAATCTAAATAACTTTCTAAATTCATAAACTAAACACCCCCACAAAAGATGGCATTATTATATCAAAAAACAAAGAAAAAAGCAAGGATTAAACCCTACTTAACCTTAGAAGTTGCAATAAGTGGCGTAGCATTTGCAAAAACATCTCCACTTTGATTAATAGATTCCACTGCTGCTCTCATACTTTCAAGCTGTGCTCTTTTAATTGCAAGTTCATTTTCTTTATCTGTTCTTAAATTATTTACTTTATCTTTCTTTTCCAAAGGAGTCATATTAACATCTTTTCTTATTTCTCTAATAGCATCTAACCCTTCACTAACAATTTTACTTGCTTTATTATTTATTTTATCTAATTGTTCATTAAAAACTGTTTGTAATTTACTTTTATTTTTAGATATTTTTGAACTAATAGCAAAAGCATACAAATCAGCTTTAATTCCTACATCTAAAGCTTTATCATTAAGTTTATTTTTAACATATAAAACAGCTCTTTTACTAGCTCTTCCAAGATAACATTTCTCTTTTTTAGCATTAGATACTAAATTATTAATATTAGCAAAAGGTACTGCTTTATCTATTAAGTATTGCTCATTTTCCTGTTTATTTTTTTCATAAGCTTTATCATATTCTCTATAAGCTTTTTTTAATTTTAGATTTTCTATAGCATTTTGAATTTTTAAATCAACAGTCGTATTTTCTCTAACTTTATCAAGTACTTCATTCTTAACATTAACAACAAAAGATGGCTTACTAGTTACAATACTTGACTTTATATTTTTTAAAGAATCTACTATATTATTAATTTTCTCTTTTTTATCATCAATAAAATTAGTAATATTTTCTTTTCTCTTATCCTTAATAGCTGTATTAAAGTCTTTTATTCTTTGAAGTCTAGCTTCCTCTCTCATCTTCTGTTCTAATTCATCCGCTTTTTTAATCTCCTTCTGTCGCTTTTTCTCTAGTTTTTCCAGCATAATATCATATTTAGCAATAGAGACTTTTATCTTAAATTGTCTATAAGGATTTAATAATCTATTAGTAATTTTAATAATTTTATTTTTTCTAATAGAAGCTTTTAATTCCTTAGATTTTTTTAAATTCTCTAAAAGTTCTTCTTCTAAAGATTCAATAACATCATCTAATTTTTCTTGAGGCATATATACCATTCCTCCTTACGAAAACATTGCCGTTACTATATCTTTTAATTTACTTCTCTCATCATCTGTTTCTAAATCAACAAGCATCATACTACCATCTTCATTTTTTATTATTTGTGATGCTAAAATATCACTAGTTTCATCACCATTATCAACAGAATAAATAGCATAGTTTTTATCATCAACAACTACTGTCTTTAATAATTCAGCTTCTCTTTCTACATCATCAATCTTTATTCTAAATTTATTTTCATCCATAGCATCCAACTCCTCTTATCTTATATATAAAATATAACACAATTAAAAAGAAAAAGAAATATTATCTTTTCTTTAAAGTATAAACTTTACTATCAGATAATATCTCTTTATCAACTATAACCTCACTATATTTACCTCTATTTTTCTTACTTTGCAAAGTATGACTTATATCACTTAGCGATGAAAACACTATTTGTTTCAACTCTCTAGCTCCCGTATTATTATCGACAACTCTATCTAACACAGCCTCAATATAAGTATCAAGAATTTTCAAATCAACGTCATAAACTTCTTTATAAAATTGTTGTTTCAAATAAATTGGACTAAGTTTTCCTTTAAGTAAAATATTTTTAAAATCTTCCCTAGTTAAATTATTATATAAAATCTTAGGATCACATCTTCCTACAATCTCAGGAATAAAACCATATTCAATTATATCAGCATCAGTAATAGTTAATTTATTTAACTCACTCTCACTATCACCAAAGCCTATTTTTTTCTTTTTCTTTTTAAAAATATCTTCAAAAGCTCCACCTAAGACTATACACATTAAAGTTGTATCAAGTTGAATTCTATATCCAGAATTAACTTCAACATCATAGACTGTACCATCAAGAAAATTAAGCAAAAGATTTTGAACAGCTTTATCTGAAACATCATTACCACGCAAATTAATTTTATCAAATTCATCTAAAAATATTAAAGATTCATTACATATTTTTTCCTTTCTGCTAGAATTATAATAAGCAAGTTTCAAAATATCATCAACATTATTTCCAACATAACCAGCTCCAGATAAAGTAGGAGTAGAATATCTTGTAAAAGGTATATCTAAATACTCAGCAATTAATTTTAATGTTTCAGTCTTTCCTACACCTGATGGTCCAATCAAAAGAGGTCTTTGAATTAAATGAGGATCACTTGTCTTATAATTATCAGCAATAACGGTTACTAACTCTTCTATCTTCTCATCCTGACCAATTATTCTCTCTTTTAAATAAGCTTCTAACTCATCAGTATCAATATCTCTTCTAATATTTTTACTTTCTAAATCACTAGAAAAAACAGAAGCCTTTGCTTTTAATATCTCATCATTATTATCTTTATCTTTTTTAGAAGAACCTTTCTTAATACCACTTTTATCTAATTCATTAAATTTCTTCAATATCTCATCTATAAATTTTCTAAGATCTTTCTTATCTTCTATCTGTGTCAACATATAAAGCTTTCTTTTAGGAATATTAACAGAACCATTATAATAATCAAAGGATAATTCTGGCTCTTCAAAAAACGCTTTCAACTCTTCATAATTAATTTGATGCATAACAAACTTTTCGTCCTCAATAACAGAAAAATTGAATGCCTCAAATACTTCATCCTGATATTTCTCTAATGCTTCTTCTAAAGAATCAGTACCATATCTATTTAACAAATCTTCTTCTGTAATCGGATAAGCATACCCCTCCAAATATTGACTACTTGTAATAAAATATTCATCTGTAGCTTTAGGAAAGTCACATTCCATCTCATCTATAAAATAATTGTACTCTTTATCAATTTCACCCTTAATAGCCTTTATTGGATTATAGATAACTACATCATTAGATAAAAGATGTTTTCTCATTAACATTGCATACATAATTATTCCCCCCTATAAACTAATAATACAATAAATTTTTTCAAAATAAAAGAGAAACATAAATTCTCAATTATTTAAATAGTTAATAGCATTTAAAGCTGCTACTGTTCCATCACTAACTGCGGTTGTAAGTTGTCTATATTTCTTACTTCGACAATCTCCTGCTACAAATATACCTGTTTTATCAGTAAGAGTATCATCAGATAAAATATAATTGTTTTTATCTAACATAAGTAAATCAGCTATAAAAGAAGTACTAGGTACAAGACCTATTGCTAAAAAGATTCCCTCTACATCTAATTTGATTTTCCCATCTATAGTTTTTACTACAATACCCTTAATATCATTATCGCCTAAATAAGAAACAACTTCACTATTATACAAAATTTCAATATTATCTTTTACTTTAAGTTTCTCTTTTAACACCTCTTCACAAGTTAAATTATCTTCTTTTTGAATAATATATACTTTTCTACATATATCTGCTAAACTCAAAGTTTCAGAAATAGCACTATTTCCCCCTCCTACAACTGCTACCGTCTTTCCTTGATAAAAAGCACCATCACAACTGACACAAAAAGAAATACCTCTACCGACAAACTCTTCTTCTCTTTCTATTCCTAATACTTTATTTTTAGAACCAACTGCAAGAATAATCGCCTTAGCTTTATACTTACCACAATCTGTAATTACAGTATTGTCATCATCAATCTTTAAAGCTTCTTCTAAAGCAACCTCTCCTCCCAAATTAACAACTTGATTATATAAATTATCCATAAGTTCCATTCCACTAATTTCTCCAAATCCTGGATAATTAGCAACTTTAGAAGAACTAGTTATCTGTCCACCAATATTTTCTTTTTCAAGAATTAACACTTTTTTATCAGCACGTAATAAATATAATGCTGAAGTTAATCCCGCTGGACCACCACCAATTATTATTACATCATACATTTTGATAAGTTTCCTTTAAATATTTCTTTATATTAGAAATATTAGTAATCTTCTTAACTTTATCTTTATTAAAGATAACTAATGTTGGCGCTTGTTTAATTCCATATTCCTCACAAAATTCTTTATTAAGATTAGCATCTAGCTTTTCATATACAACTTTCTCTTTATCTAACAAAGTCTCTGCCATCTTACAATTAGGACAAGTAGAAGTTTTAACTAAGATTATTTTATTATCATTTTTCTCTTCTTTATCTTGTGAACACTTTAAATTAGAATTCTCTAAATCATAAGTTTTACGATGTTTATATTCTTCTATTTTTCCATCATTCCAATTTGCCACCGGACGATAATATCCAGTAATTCTACTATATACTTCTGTATCAGCTCCGCAATATGGACATTTCTTTACTTCTCCATTTAAATATCCATGTTCTCTACATATAGAATAAGTAGGAGAAATTGTATAGTAAGGTAACTTATAATTCTCAGCAATTTTCTTAACTAAAGAAGCACAAGCTTGCCATGAATCCATTCTCTCTCCTAAGAACACATGGAAAACAGTTCCTGAAGTATAAAGGGTTTGCAAATCATCTTGAATATCTAAAGCTTCAAACAAATCACTAGTATATCCAACAGGTAAATGAGAACTATTTGTATAAAAAGGTGTTTCTCCTTCTTTAGCAGCTGTTATAATATCAGGATATTTCGCTTTATCCATCTTAGCAAATCTATAAGTAGTAGATTCAGCAGGTGTCGCTTCCAAATTATATAAATCACCATATTTTTCTTGATAATCACTAAGTTTATTTCTCATAAAGTTAAGAACATCTTTAGCAAATTCTTGTGTCTTTTTATGAGTTAAATCTGCTTTTAACCACTTAGCATTTAATCCCACTTCATTCATTCCAATAAGACCTATTGTTGAAAAATGATTATTAAAGTTTCCTAAATATCTCTTAGTATATGGATATAATCCATTATCAAGAAGTTTTGTTAAAATATCTCTTTTAATTTTTAATGACCTAGCCGCTATATCCATCATTTTCTCTAATCTTTTATAAAAATCTTCTTTATCTTTAGCAAGATAAGCAATTCTAGGTAAATTAATTGTCACGACCCCAATAGAACCTGTACTTTCTCCACTTCCAAAATATCCACCTGATTTTTTTCTAAGTTCTCTTAAATCAAGTCTAAGCCTACAACACATACTTCTAACATCACTAGGTTCCATATCACTATTAATATAATTTGAAAAGTATGGTATTCCATATTTAGCAGTCATTTCAAAAAGAAGTTTATTATTTTCTGTTTCACTAAAATCAAAATCTTTAGTAATAGAATAAGTTGGAATTGGATATTGAAAGCCTCTTCCATTGGCATCTCCTTCAATCATAATTTCAATGAAAGCCTTATTAACCATATCCATCTCTTTTTGACAATCTTTATAAAGAAAATCTTGCTCTACTCCTCCCACAATTGCAGGTAACTCTGCTAAATCATTAGGAACTGTCCAATCAAGAGTAATATTAGTAAATGGTGCTTGTGTTCCCCAACGACTAGGAGTATTTACACCATAAACAAAAGATTGTATCGCTTGTTTTACTTCTTTATAAGAAAGATTATCTGCTTTTACAAAAGGAGCAAGATAAGTATCAAATGAAGAGAAAGCCTGCGCTCCTGCCCATTCATTTTGTAATATTCCTAAGAAATTAACCATTTGATTACACAAAGTAGATAAATGTTTAGCAGGAGATGATGTAATTTTTCCAGGAACACCACCTAACCCTTCTTTAATAAGTTGTTTTAAACTCCATCCCGCACAATAACCAGTAAGCATTGATAAATCATGCAAATGAATATCACCATTACGATGAGCATTATCAATCTCTTTATCATAAAGACTTAGCCAATAATTCGCTGTAACTGCTCCTGAATTATTCAAAATAAGTCCCCCTATTGAATATGTAACAGTAGCATTCTCTTTAACACGCCAATCATTAACTTGTAAATAATCATCAACTAATTTTTTATAATCAAGCAAAGTATTACTAGTATTTTTCTCATATTTATTATGATATGAATTATAAGCTTTAGATACTTCATTATATCCACCTTTATTTAATACACTCTCAACACTTTCCTGAATATCTTTAACATCAATAATATTATCTATTATTTTATTTTCAAAATCAGCAGAAACTTTCAAAGCTAAAAAATCTAAAATATCATCATCATAATTACAATCACACGCTTCAAAAGCCTTTTTTATTGCCTTTCTAATTTTACCTAAATCAAATGAAACTATTTTTCCATTTCTTTTTCTAACTTTATACATAACTCCTCCTATATTCCCCTAATAATTAAATTAGGCATTATTTTTTTTAAACTATTTTTTATTTTTTCTAACTCTAAAGAAGAAAATCCATGCATTCCTTTTTTAATAACATTGTCACTTTCTTCATAATTTTGTAAATAATATTTAGTTTTTGGACAAAACATTTTACCAATTTCCAAAATATCGTTAATTGTATGCAATTCTTTAACAATTGTTGTTCTAAATTCATGAGGAATATTAGTCTCTTCTAATATTTCAATACTCTTTTTAATATTTTCAACAAAAGGATTAACCCCACCTACTGTAATATCGTATTTAGAAAAACTATTTTTAATATCCATTGCCACGTAATCAACTAATTTAAGGTCAATTAACTCTTTTAAAGTAATAGGGTTAGTACCATTAGTATCAAGCTTTACTAAAAAGCCCATACTTTTAATTTTAATAAGCAATTCTTTAATATTTTTCTGAATTAAAGGCTCACCTCCACTGATACAAACTCCATCCAAAACTTTTTTTCTTTTCTCTAAATAAGAAAATATTTCTTCTAAGTCAATAAGGTCACCATCTTCAGTATTTAAGACTAAAGAACCATTTTGACAATAAGGGCATTTAAAATTACAGCCTTTTGTGAAAACAATACAAGCAATTTTTGTTGGAAAATCTAATAAAGTAACTTTTTGAAATCCCCCAATTTCCATAACACACCTCCTTTATCTTACAAAAACAATTATAAGTATTTTTTTAAAAAAATAAATAGTTTTTTCAAAAAAAGTTTTAACTTTACACAAAAAGTTATTAAAAAAAACATAAATTTAAAAAAGCGATTAAAAGAGTAAAAAAACATTGATAAATAAAGAAATATTTCGTTTTATATTCTAAAAGAAATAAAATGTTTTTTTTAGTATTTTTTATATTTTTTCTAGTAAAATATTGATTTTATACGATTTTAAAGCTATAATTAAAACATAAGAAGAAATGAGGTTAAAAAAATGACAAATAATAATTTATTTGACACTTTAGTTGTCGTAAAGAGAAGTGGTCAAAGAACATCTTTCCAAGGAGAAAAAATAGCAATCGCTATTCAAAAAGCTTTCGATTCCCTTGATATACCTTATAAAGATGAAGATGTAAATAAAATATATTCCAAAGTTTTAAAAAAAATTGAAAAAGAATATACAAATAGAAAAACAATAAATATTGAAAATATTCAGGATATAATTGAATTGATTTTAAAAGAAGAAAAATTTACTGATGTTTATGAAGCTTTTAAAAACTATCGTGAAAAAAGAAACACATCTAGAAAAACTTTTGTTATAAAACAACAACACAAATTTTTAAAAGCTCTTGAATTATTAGGACTAGAAAACATAAATAAAGAATCTCAAGAAGAATCAACTCTAATTCACTTTGGAAAAATAATTTCCAGTGAATTCGCCAAAGCCTATCTTTTAGATAGTAAAATCGTAAGATTTCAAGAAAGTGGGTCAATTTATCTTGATTCCCTTGAAACTATGACAACAGGAGAAATAGATAGTTTAGAAATAAGTTTAATTGACTTATTTGAAAATAATAAAGAAATTAGAGAAAAACTAATGGAAAAAAATACAATTTTAGATTTTCTCAGCAATTTAAAAATATTATTATATAATTTAAGTAAAGAAATATATGGCTCTATTTGTCTAGGAACATTTGATAAAGATTTAGAAGAAATTACTTTAAATAACTATAAAAAGGTATTAAAAAATAACTTAAATATATATTTAAAAACTAGCGGTATAGCAAATTTTATCAACAAAGATGAATTAGATGAAGAAATAAATAATATAACATCATTAGAAGATGAAATTTTTAGTAATTATTACAAGTCATCTCAAGAATTAAAAAGTAATTTTGAATTAATAAGAAAACAAGCTTTACTAGATACAGAAAAATTATTGATTGATAACTTAAATATTTTCTTTAATGAATTAATATTTACAAATATCAGTATTAATTTTGGAAGTTCTACTACTCTACTTGGACAACTAATAATTGAAAGTATTATTAAAGCCAGTATAGATTCTAAAAATATAAATTATTATTTTAAAGTAAAAGATAAAATAAATAAGAAGGAAAAAGATCCTAATTTTAACCTCTTAGAAAAATATAAATTAAAAAATTTAGAAAGAAATAATTTTAACTATACTTTCTTAGATACTTCCTTTAATAACCTAAAAGATGAAGAAGTATGTTATTTTCATGATGGAGAACGTGTTATTGAAGATGAAACAACTGCTTTAAAGAAATTAACATCTGGAAAAGGTAACATTACAAGTTGTGCTATAAATATTACAAGAATTGCTCTTAAAAATAGCTATCTAACAAATAAAACAAGTAATATTAGAAAGTTCTATCAAGATTTAGATAATTTAATTAATATAGCTAAAGAAGCTCTTTTAACAAGATTTGAAATAGATTGTAAAACAAAAAATACAAATTTTCCTTATCTATATAAAAACGGATTATGGTATGATGGTGATAAATTAAAAGAAAATGACCGTTTAAGAAAGTTACTAAAACATGGAAACTTAACAATAAATTTCTGTGGTCTAAAAGAAACTGTCTATGCTCTAGAAAAAGATATAAATAAACATCAAGAAATTGCTAAAGATATCCTAAAATATATGAATAAAAAAATAGAAAAACTAAATGAAGATAATAATTTAAATTTTGTTTTATCCACAACTATAAAAGAAGAAATTAGTAAAGAATTTAAAAAACAAGATACTGCTATTTATGGTAAATTAAAAAATATTACAGATAAAGCTACTTACTCTAATGCTAATGACTATAGTGAAAATCTAAAAGATATAAGTTTTTTACACAAAAAATGTCGTGGCGGTGCTATTTATAAGGCAAAAATAAAAACAAAAAAAGAATTAGATAATCTAATTCTTGAAGCTAGTAATAATGGATTAGGAGCTATCAAAGTCTCAAAACTTTAGTATTTTCTCTAGCTAGTCTAATATTTTCCTCAAACTCAAGTTTTGAATAATTCAAAACTTCTTTTTTTGCATTAATAAAAACTTTAGAAGGAAGTCCACCATAACACTTAATATAAAACTTCTCAGCATAATCAAAACCATCAGAAATTCCTTCTTGTATATTATTATAATCAAAATAATATGACTTATTAAAGTGAAAATAATTAAGAAAATTATCTAAGTTTTCATCGCCTAACCAATCAATTAATTTATAAAAATCTAAAGAAGCAATATATTTTTCTTCTATAAAATTTTCAAAATTTTTATCGCATAAAACTCTAGAGTACATATAATCAAGTACAATTTTTCTATCAATGATAAATAAATCTAAACACTTTTTTCTTATTTTTAAAGATTCCAACACATCTTTAATCATAGATTTCTCTTCACTATATAAAAAACATTTATTTAAATTACCATCAAAGAACTCACATCTTTTGTCATTAAAAACACAAAAAGAGGATGAAAAGATATTTTTCTTTTCACATTTTTCCCCTAATTGTTCTATTTTATTATTTATATAAGACATTATCTTATCTTTATCATAGCTAACATCATATCTTACTAATTTTCCATCGTTTTCAAGATAAACAACGACTTCATTCTTATTTATCATTTCAACCGCACTCCCATTAATTACTAACTATTATTTTTACTTAATACTACTTTTGTCGTATGTTCTTTTCCATCACGAATATAAGTTATCTCTATTGTATCACCAACTGAATGTTTGTAAAGCTCATATCTTAAATAAGCTGAATCTTCTACTTCAACACCATCTATTTTAGTTATAATATCCCCTTCTTTTAAGTCTGAAGAAGCAGCTCCACTTCCACTTTCAATACCAGCAACTACTACACCACTATCTATATCTTTTGGAATATCAAAATTATATCTATAAGAGTTTTTAGCATCACTAACATTAATCATAGAAACACCAAGAAGTGGCCATTCAATTTTCTCACCTTTTTCAAGAGTCTCAATCTTACTATTAATATATTCTATTGGAATAGCAAATCCCATACCCTCTACTTCTGTTTGTACAAGTTTCATTGAAATAACACCAATTACTTCTCCATTAGCATTCATTAAAGGTCCACCACTATTTCCAGGATTAATAGCAGCATCAGTCTGTAATACTTTCATAACCCAATCACTACCAGCAGTAGAACTATCAGTACTAACACTAACTAATCTATCTTTTCCAGCTAAATGACCTGTCGCCACACTTCCTCTATACTCATATCCTAAAGGATTACCAATAGTAAAGACTAAATCACCTAATTTAGCATTTTCACTATTACCAAGTTGAAGTGCTATTAAACCATCCGTCTTTTTAGTTTTAATAACAGCAATATCAACATATGAATCTCCCCCTAACACTTCTCCATCAATTTCTTCATCATTAGAAGTAATTAAAGTAACTTTATCAGCACCATCTACTACATGTTGATTAGTCATAACATAAGCATCATCACCATCTATTTTATATACAAAACCTGTACCCGTTGAAGCTACTTCATTATTTTGATAATTTCTAACCATCAAAACCCCATCATAAACTTTTTCTACAGCTTCACTAATACCAGATTCATCAACAACAACTTTTGTACAATCAGCAGCACTACATGTTAGCCCACTAGAAGAAGTTGTCGTATTCCTATTAAGGAATCCTTCTCCTCCTAACACAGCAAAAGTTAAAACACCACCAATTACAAAAGATACAATAATAAGAACAGCTTCTTTAATACGCTCATTCTTCATCACTATCACTCCTCTCAATATTTGCTAATTGCATATAATTACTAGGAAATCCCATCCTATCTAGTATTTTCTCTATTTTAATACTATGTAAATTATACTCAAGATTTTCTATTCTTTTATCAAGTTCCAAAGATAAATCTTTAAATTCATCATAAGTTAACATTCTTTTCATAATTATAAGTAAAGAGAACAAATCATTAGTACCTTTTACATACTCACCATCTTCATTTTTCTCTATATTTAATAACTTATGATAAATTGTTCCCTTTATTTTCTTCTGAGTTCTATTTTCATATAGAATATCTTCATGAGCACAAGTATTTCTATAATTAGAAAGTATCGGTAAATAATTACTAAATTCATCTACAGGAATGTCATATATTTTACAAATCGCTACTTGATCATCATATTTCATAATTGAAAAAAGTTCTCCAACTATTCCAAATGACAGCACTTTAACCAATATCCACAAAGGTACATATCCATAATTAGACATATAGTGAGCAGTAGCAGTATGTTGACTTCCATTAACCCTTATTTGCCTTTTCATCTTTCTAATTAAATCATTTACTTGTCGTTGTTTACTTCTATCATTTGTAAAGTTTTTAGAACGTAAATAATACTTTTCTTTATAACCATATTTCTTAGATAATTGATAAGAAAATATAGATTTCAAATTATTTTCAATAACAAGTAAATACTTAAAAAATACATTTCTAATTGCCCGGTCAAACAAAAATAAGCTATACATTTCTTCAAAAGTAACACCTTCTAAAAAATGTTTATCTGTCATACTTTTCATTAGAGGATATCTATAACCTGATAAAAAGAAATAATTTTCTCTAAGTAATATCTTTTTAGCATACTCTTCATCATTAATAGTCATGCCTTTATATTTAAGTATTTCTATTTGTTCTTCTAGGTTCTTAAACTGCTTGTCTATCATCTTCTTCCTCACCTAGAATAGATTATACCATAAAAATTATGTAAAAAATATGAATTTTTCATGAAAAATTATGTTATACTGTAATTTAATGGAAAGGATTGATTTTAAAATATGCCTGCAACTGTAACTCATGCTTATTTTGCCAATGATTTATATGATATTCTCCCTATCGGTCTAAAAAAACTATTAATGGATGATAAACAAAAACTACGTATGTTCGCTCAAAGTACAGATCCATTTATTTTTTATAATTTATTAAAGAAAAAAGACCAAAAGATAAGAGAGTTTCAAGGATATTTTCACAAAAACAAATCCCAAGAATTTTTCATTAATTTAACTAATTATATAAAGTATAATAATTATTATCAAAATAGTGAAATTATGGCTTTTCTCTATGGCTTTATCTCCCATTATGTTTTAGATTCTAAAATTCACCCTTATGTAGTTTATAAAACAGGAGAATTCAAAGAAGACGACCCAAATACTTACAAATATAGAAATAAACACGAATATATGGAGAATTTTTTAGACAATTACATGATTAAACAAAAAGAAAATATTACTCCCTACAATTTTAAGTTCTATGACTTTACTTTTGATTTAACTCCCTTTTCTAAAGAACTAATCGAAGTAATTGATTATGCTTTTAAAGAAACTTTTAACTTTAATGACTTTTCAAACTATTATTACAAATCTTTAAAAGATATGTATAAGGCTTTAAAATATTTAAGATATGATAAATATGGCCTTAAAATGTTTTGTTACAAGACTATCGATAAATTTACTTCTCCAAAAACTTTTAAATTTCAAGCTATATCATATCATACTAATCTAAAAGATGAATTTAATTATCTAAATACTAATCACTCTACTTGGACTCATCCAAGCATAAAAAGAGAAAAGCATAATGAATCTTTCATTGAATTATATTCTATTGCCTTAAAAGATGCTAAAAAGATTATTACTGATGTTAATAGTTATTTAAAAGGAACAAGGAAAATAAACTTAAAGACTGTATTTAAAAATTATTCTTATTTAACAGGAAAAAATTGTAATAACAAAAATATTTTAAAATATTTTGAATATTAAGTATAAAATTACATCTAACTTATCACTATATAAATAGGTGATAATATGTTAGAAAATTATAAAATTGTTAAAACTAATAATGACGAGATACTTTATTTATATTTAAATATTAACTATGAATTTGGAAATGATTTTAAAAATAATGATAATGAAGAGGATTTAGAAAGAAAAGCTATTAATTATTTAACTACCCATAACATCGAATTTAATGGAAATAAAATAGTTTATGTTATAAATGGCATAACGACAAAAATAATAAATATTAATAAAAGCAAAGTATATTTAAATAACTATTTAATTACTCTTAACACCGAAGAAAAAACAACTTTAAAAAATATACTTTTAAGTCTTTTATTCAGTAATATTAATTTAACTTTAAATGAAGAAACACTAAAAGCAATAACAGTATTATATAGAAGTGAAATAATATATAATTTAGGTAAATTTAATTATTTAGATTTAAAAAAAATATCTTTATCTTATCATAACTATAATTACTATAAGGTTACTTATCCGGAAACGTATAAATCTAAATTTACTATATTTAACAAGGTAATAGATGAAACTAATGGAGAGTATTTAATTAATGATAATAAACCAATTAGATGTTTTACCCACTTAGTTAGTAATGGCTTTACTGAAGAAGATAAAAGTATCCCTTACACAGTGAAAAAAGAAAGTCTCTGGGACTTAGCTTATCCTAACTATTTACAGAGAAAAAATTATAGTATTGAAGAGTTTAAAGAAAAATTAAATCTAAAAAATAATAATTTTAACATCAAGATTACTAGTATAAGTAACTCTAATAGAATAAAAGAACTAGACTTAGGTGAAAGAAAAATAGATGCCAGAACTCTAGCTGTATATTTAGACCTACCATCAACAGATATTACTATAATTATTAAGAAAGATTATCTTACTTTTATAACAAGAGGAATAGGTAGTGGCCTAGGTCTAAGTATTATAGGAGCAGATAACCTAGCCGAATTAGGT
This sequence comes from uncultured Bacilli bacterium, assembly GCA_944373065.1. GTDB lineage: Bacteria > Bacillota_I > Bacilli_A > RF39 > UBA660 > Onthousia. Next base: position 1,914 of record CALWAJ010000016.1, on the reverse strand, counting down.
TATAACTATAAACAGATATTAAATTATTACTTTAAAGATGTATCATTAGTTGTGAAAAAATAAATTTGCATAAATGTAATACTTATGATATGATGTATATGTAAGAAAAAACTTACATACAATATAAAAAGAGGAACATTTATTTTTGCACGTAAATGTCATCTCAAAATTGTTAAAGTGTGACACTCCTATGCTGAGTGTCTTATATTTTTATAGCCACTACCAATAAGGCAAGACTTATAACAACCAATGCGACAGATTTTAAAAGCTTTAAAATAAAAGTTTTTATCTTCATGTCTAAGTCCTCCTTTCCTTAAGAATGGAGGCGACACCCACATAAATGTTCCTTATAAATATAGTATCATATTAATTTCTAGACAGCAAGAAAAAATGTAATAAATTAGTTACGAATTTTCGTAAATATATCATTTCGTTATTATTAAATATACAATACCGAAAATAAAAGAATTATGCTAAAATAATTATTAGATAAAGATTATTGAAAATATAACTATTAATAAAACATTGAAAGGAAAATAATTATGACTAGAGAACAATATTCACAAAAAGTAAAAGATATTATGATTAATAAAAATCCTTTATACAACAGTCATTACAAATAAAGTATCACTTTTCATAGTTAATGAGTCTTAATATAAATTTATTAATTTATCTTGATACTTCCTCTCTTTTTCTAATTCTTTTAAAGACTTTTTAGACGTTGGTAAACATTCTGGCATTGTACCACCATTTTTAGCAATAACTTCTCTAATATTTTTCCCAATATTATAATGAGTCTCATTTGCCTTTCCTTCTCCTTGAATATTATCTTTTCTTAATCTTGCTTCAGTTTGCGAAATACGAAAAAGATTAGTAGCTAATTCTTCACTACCCATATTGTCTAATATGTCTTCTCTATATCTTAATCCTTTTCTTTTAGCAATATCATCTGCAGTTTCTCCATTATATAATCCTTTATATCCAGCATTATGAAATTTAGCAAAGTTCTTGACTCCTGCTTTTTTAGCGGCTTGATTTAAAGAATAGTTTCCTTTTTTAGTCAAATTCCTTTGATAAAATCTTTTCTCATCTTCCGTTAACATAGAATATTCTATCTCTGTTAACTCTTGACATCTTGTTTGAACTGCAAAATAAGTTTGACCTAAAGCGACAACTTCTTTTCTAGGATCTGCATTTTGTACTATTAAATAACAAGCATACCTAGATAACTTATAATCTATAATACTTCTTGATGTTTTTGATCCGATATTAACCATTTTCCCCACTTGGGAAAAATGGTCTGTAATTGTACAATTACTTTTTTCACAAGCTACTTTTGCATTTTCTATTACATTACAAAACTTATCCCATTTTTTATATTCCAGTGCTTTCATTAATTCTCTTGCTAACCAATATTCACTACCATATTCATCAATATGTTTAATGTCTTCAAATACTGTCTCATTATATTTTTTTACTTCCATCATCCATTACCTCCCTCTGTTTTTATTTAAATGTATTAAAGACAACTATTTATCTTGTTACATCAATAGTATCATATTATTTTTTCGAACACAAGAAAAAATGTATAAAAAAAGTTACGAATTTTCGTAATCTTTTTATTTATTCAAAAACACTATTCATAAGCTCTTCTATAGTCTTTTTTTTCTCTTTAGTTTTATCTTTATTAATAGTTATAGTAACAACATCACCTTCTTTAACATTAGGAACTAACTCTATTGGTAAATTACACATTTTACCTTTTTCTATTTCAACTACTGCATAATCTCCTTCAATTCTATCAACAATTACATCCATTAATCAGTCACCTCTAAATTATAACTAGCACTATCTTTTCCATCACTAATTTTAACTTCATAAGTACCAGGCTTAACATTACTACTAACTTTAAAA
>CALWAJ010000015.1 GCA_944373065.1 uncultured Bacilli bacterium | reverse complement strand
TAACTCATTAAATCATCACGGCTTACAATATTTCCTCTATTATTTAAAAGATAAGTAAAGATTAACATTTCATTTTTCGTTAAGTAAAACTCTTCTTCATTTTTAACAACAATCCCCTTATTAGGATATATCTTCAAATCATCATATTCTAAATAATCAAAGCTTTTCTTCATTCTTTTGAAGATATTATTAATTCTAAGTAACAGTATTGTAGGATTATATGGTTTAGTAATATAATCATCCGCTCCATAACTAATAGATAGTACTTCATCAATTGTTTTATTACTACTAGTTAGTATAATAACAGGAGTATTTACTTTATCATCACGAAGGCTTTTAAGTAATACCTCTCCATTTAGATAAGGAATATTTATATCTAAAAGTATTAAATCAGGATTTAATTTAATAATCTCTTCTTTACTGTTTTTAAAGTCTGTTAATACTAATACTTCATACCCAGAATTAGATAATAAATTAGATAGCTCATCTCTTAAAGTTTCATCATCTTCTACAATTAATATTTTCTCCATAAATTTCACCCATTAATATAGTATCAAAAAAATTAAGTTTATGCATTAAAATTATTAATTATTAACTAATATTAATGTATATTATTTGTAGAAGAAATGGATATCATACCTGAGCTTAATGCTTGGGCATCCACTTCTTTTAATTTTTTTTCTTTTAATTTTTTTAAATTTTTTCTTGCATATTATTTAGTACCTATGATATATTAGTTGTAGAAGAGGTGGATATCATACTTCGGCTTAAGGCTGGAGCATCCACCTCTTTTAATTTTGTATTATAAATATAATAATTACCATTTTTTTCAAGAATATCAATATTAACAGAGAAAAAAGAGTTATTACATTTAATAATTTTTTTAAAATAATGCCATTTACTACTCTTAAAATGTTTCTTTTGAAATTCTTTTTGTTCATCTTTAGAATAATTATAAGAAGTATTTGATATCATATCAATATAATCACCACTAAAGGCAATATTTTGTCTAGCATTATATGATTTATTTGTTTCATATTTTCCTGAATGCTGGTATGCCCAAAATTCTTTCTAGTCGTTTGATTAATCAAAGCCTTTATCTCTTCCCCATTCAGAAGATAAGATATTTCTTTGCCTTGATACTCTTGTTTAAAGAGTTCATTTATATACTCTTCCCTTTCTTTCCTTGTATATTTGTCTAAATTTTCATCAAGCTCATATACTTCTATCGAGCCAACTTTTTTCATGCTCATAAATGTTCCTCCTCATATATATAATTAACGAGAAACATTTTTTTGCTCCAAAAATTAAAAAGATACCTATATAAAGTATCTAGTTTTATTTTTTACTAATTAATATGTTTAATTATTATTATGGTTTATAAAAATCTTTTGACAGGCTATGATTAAAATGTTATATTAATACCGAGTAGTGCCAGGGAAACTTTAGAAGCCTCTGGTCATTTTATTTTTAAAATTTATATTCTTTTAATTCTTTACCATCTTCATCATAAAGAATTGCTTCTACATTACTCATATATAAAACTTGCATATCAGGATTATCTAAACTATAACCCGCTTCTTCTAAATCATCAAATTCTTCTAAAAATTTAGATTTAGCATTTGTATTACTACTATCATCTATTAATTTACAGTTTATCCTAAGCCAGGTCTCTCCATCATAAGCGACAATACAAACGTTATTATTTTTATTTATTTGTTTAGAAACATTTTTATGTTTACTAGTCAAAATATAAATCTTATCATCATATATAATTGGTGCACCAAAAGGCCTGCAACTTGGTTTATCTCCATCAATAGCACTTAAATAATTAACTTCTGTTTTTACTAAAAAATCATATACTTCTTTCATTTATTATCACTCTCCAATTTCTTTTGATAACCTCTTTCTTCTTGCATTTCTTTTTTATTAACATCATTAAATAGTAATAACATTCCTAATCTAGGAAACTTTGTTCCTTTAAATTCCTCGTGGACTTCAGTTAAAGGAACAATATCTACAACGTATGGATAATTAAAATATTCAGAAACTACATCTGCTTCAAAGCCTGTAAAAACCTCTTTATATTTCTCTTCAACTTTCTCAAAAATATATTTTATTTCTGTTTCTTTATCCATAGGTCCAAAATCTGTAACTTCACTTGATACCCATTTAAATCTTGCTAAAAACAATTCATCAGCATTATAACTTTCTTTCAAAGTATATTTTTCTTGTGAATTATTGGTATTTTTATCATCGATAATATTCTTTTTCTTCTTACCAAACATAAATTAACTCCTCCTGTTTCAATTAATTTTATTCTAACACATCTATTAACTTTTGAAAATACACACTAATAGTTACTATCATTTTTTTATAATTGGAAATAATTGCCACTTCCAATCAGAACAAACATTTGCTAGTATATATATTGACACTTGAACGGGTGCTTGCCATTTTCTTTTCAGTAAAGGAGGTGGTTCCTATGGGAAAGAAAGATTTTTTAATCCTTTTCCTTGTTGGAATAATATATTTTCTTTTACTTATATTAACTGAACTTATAAAAATAGCACCATCCATTTTAGGATAGTGCTGTAACCTAACAAATAAAGGCAAGCACTCAAGTAGAGTGTCCTTTTTTATGAGATTATCTCTCACTTACTTATATTATACAATAATTTTAAAATTATGCAACTACCAATATTTTCCACTAATCATTAGCAACTATCCCTAATATCTCTACATTATAAGTATTATCTCCTACTTTATAACTTACTTTATCTCCTACTTTTTTACCATAAATTGCAGAACCTAAAGGACTGTTTATTGTAATACTTTTATCATCTATATTGCTGTTAATATCACCAGTTATTATATATTCTTCAACTAAATCATCATCTATAAATAATAACTCTACTTTCATATTAAGGCTAACTGTGCCATTAGATTTTTTATCTACAATAACAATATCTTTTAACATGCTTTTCTTTTTATTATATTTTTGAAATAACTCAGCTTCCTTTCTCATTGTCTCTTCATAAGCAAAGTTATCATGCCAGCCATCTCCATAAGCATCATCACTTGCATAAAGACTCATAAGTTTAGCATTTTCATCTATTGCTTTTTTTATATCTTCAAGACTCTTTAAATAATTCTCATAACCCAATTTATCTAAATATATCTTACTCATAGATAATAAGCTCCTCTCTTGCTCTTGTACAAGCGACATAATAAAGGTATTTATTATTCTTAAAGGTCTCATCACTATCTATTATAATAACACTATCAAACTCTAACCCTTTTGCAATATAACTTGGAACTACCACTAAATCTTTAATAAATGCTTTAGACTCTTCAGTTAGTAAACTAATATTTAAGTCATCTTTTAACAAATCATAAATAACTTCAGCTTCCCTATCTTCTTTAGTGATGATAGCAAGAGACTTATATGTATTAGTAAGAGTATTTATATCAGTAAGTAATGCCTCTTTAATATCTTTAGGTTTTCTAATAAGAACATCTTTATTATTACTCTTCTTAATAGCATTAACATAATCTAAATTTAATATTTTATTAGTATATTCAATTATCTCCTTTGTTGACCTATAAGTCTTTAATAACTCTAAGTAATTACTATCACTAAATATCTCTTTTAACTCTTCTAAAGTGTCATATTTATAATAAGGATTAATATTCTGATTAACATCACCTAATATGGTAAAATCTGCTTTTTTAAACATTTCTTTAATAATTACATATTGTAAGTAATTATAGTCCTGAGCTTCATCTATAACTACTTGTTTAATATAATTATTATAAGGAAAACCAAATAATTTACCTTTTAAGTACGATACAAGCAGGGCATCATCATAACCTATTACTTTGGTATTTTTTATCTCTAACTTATATTTAGCATAACTACTCTTAAAGAAGTCTTTATAAATATCTTTTATATTTAAAGATATATTAATATTTTCTTTAATTAACTTTCTAATAGGAGCCTTTCTCTTACCAGGAGTTCCATAATACTTTAACGATAAATATTTAGCAGCTTCATCAATCCTTTCTACTAAAGGGAATCTACTATATTTATCTTTAAGTAAGTAGTTTAACTCATCCCTACTCACTACATTTATCTTATCAAGTTCTATATTATTAATAACTTTAAAGTTTATTAAAAAGTCATTAATATAATTATCCAAGTCTTTAATAATCTCTTTACTCTGTTTATATTTAATAATATCTACATCGCTTTTATCACCTTTATAATACTTACTAATAAATGAAGGAAAACTCTCTATATTTTTATACTCTTTTAAGAAATAACTTAAATAATCACTAAAGGTTGTCTCAAGTGTATTCGTTTCTCCTAATTCCGGTAAGACATTAGAAATATACTCTGAAAATATCTTATTAGGTGAAAAGATTAAAACATTATTAGAACTTAAATTATTAATTCTATATAGAAGGAAAGCGATACGATGTAAGGCCACAGATGTTTTCCCACTACCAGCGATACCTTGTACTATTAGATTATGGTCATCTAAGTTACGAATTATTTTATTTTGTTCTGCTTGAATAGTATTAACTATGTTTTTCATCTTTTCATTATCAGTTGTAGCGATTACTTTTTGTAATAGTTCATCATCTATATTTAGAGAATTATCAAAAACATTTATAAGCTTTCTCTTCTCTATTATATATTGTCTTTTTCTTAAAAGACTTCCCTCATGAACATAGTCATCTACTCTATATTTACAAGGACCTACTTCATAATCATAAAACAAGCTGCAAATAGGACTTCGCCAATCATAAAGAATATTATCATAATTCTCATCTTTTAAATAAGTTAAAGCCATATAAATATCATAAGTATTACCTTCATTATCTTTATAGAGGAATGATGCAAAATAAGGCTTATCTTTAATGTTAATTAAAGACTTATAATATTTTCTTTTACTAAGTACTCTTAAAGCTTCTAACTCATCACTGGCCATTACTTGATTAAATTCGGCACTATCAAAAGATGATTTATCTTGGTAATTAAGCTTTCTAAAATTAATAAGTTCTTCTTCCTTTAAGAACAAATCACTACTAGATTCTTTAATCTCTTTATCAAGTTTTTCTAAAACATCCTGTAACTTCTTCTTTTCTTTTACTATTTCTTCTTTACTAATAGACATATTATCCCTCCTTCACTTATTAGTAAAGCCCTTTGAAAACGAAGAAAACCCGCATAAATTAATATGCAGTTAAATTAAAAATAAAGTTTTAAGCATAAACGTCAATAAGAATATATCAAATAAATATTATTTTGTAAATAAATTTTATCTTGTTTTACGCAAAACTTTTCTAAATACCCCTATTTCACTAGTATGTTCATCAATTATCTGTTCATTTCGCAAATCTTCATAGCCATCTAAAAAAATTCTTTTATCACACAAATTATATTTATCTACTAAAAGACTATCAATTACATCACGAGGTCCATTGTCTGTAGTTTCAATTTTTTCACTAAAAGCAAACGCTTTTTTATCTTTACTAAACTTATTATTATAAATAGCACTCAAAATAGTATCTGCCAAAACTCTTTGCCCTTTAGTATTTATATGAAAATTCGTTTTACTCTTATTATACATATCTCCAATTTCCTGAGTATTAATATAAGTTATATGATAATTACCACATAATGAGTTTAATCTTTCATTATATTCCAATATTAAATCTTGAAATATCTTCATTTCCTCAGTCCTTAAACTAAGAGGTGTATAAGAACCTAAAGCATATATATCACTACCATCATTAATAGATAATAAGTTATAAAAATTTTTATCAATACCATCTATTACTTTATTTAAAGTATTTTTATCATTAACTTTTTCTAAAGTATAATCATAATTAGGTCTTTTATTTCTATCTTTATAATCTTTAGATATTGCAAAAGGATTACTACCTACTTCTCTCATTAAATTATTTACACCACTTGAATAAATAACAATAGGTTCTTTCGCTTCCTCTAAAGATGAAGTAAGATAAATAGAAGCATCACCTTTTTTAGGCATCGAAGATAATTTATAAAGATATCCTACTTTTCCCAAAGCTTTAGGTAAATGAACATCAGTCATTACTTTTTCTAAAGCTGCAACTACACTATAAACTCTTGATAATTTAATCTCTTCTAAACTTAAATTAGCTTTTAAAAAATAATCAATATGTTCTGTTTTATTCATTAAAAGAGAAAAAGCATTAATAACTAAAGGATCTAATTCTGTTGTTTTTAATTTACTACCTAAATACTCTAATAAGCCCTTTCTAAAAATTGTTGATGTTGTATTTACTCCCTGTGAATCGTTCAAACCAACTATTGTTAAACCATCTTTTTTATAATACTCTGATATTTCTTTTATTTTTTCGTCTTTAATCATTCTAAAGCCTCCTTTAATCTATATATTTATTATAAATATTAAGTATAAAAAGTCAATAATTATAAAAACTAAAAATGGTGAAGCTTATGCAAATAAATTTAGGTTATGTAGGCAATCCTCCTACTCTTTTAGATATATATTCACATACTCTAACTTTTAAAGAATTTTCTAAGTATGATAATGATAAAGGAATAGATTTGTTAACCAAAAGAATAAAACTAAACTTTAAAAACTTTCAGAAGGTCTTAAAATATAACCATGATAACAAAATTAAATTCTATAGAATGACTCATACTATGTTTCCCTTACTTACTCATCATAATGTTAACATCGATTATAAAGAAGTATTTAAAGATGAGTTTAATAAATTAAAGAAAACTATAGATAAGTATAATATTAGAATAGATACCCATCCTGACGAATTTTGTCTATTGACGAGTGACAAAGATAATGTTACAACTAATAGCATTAAAATACTAAAGTTCCACTTAGAAATATTTAAATTATTAGGTATAAATGGCAAATGTGTATTACATATAGGAAGTTCTAGACCTACTAAGGAAGAAGCTTTAAATAGATTTAGAGATAATTTTAATAAATTATCTAACGAATTAAAAAGTCTAATAATTCTCGAAAACGATGATAAGACTTATACAGTTAGTGATACTTTATCTTTATGTGAAGAATTAAAAATACCTATGGTCTTAGATTATCATCACTTTATTTGTAATCACGATAAAAATGAAAAAATAAATAAGTTATTACCTAGAATTATAAAGACTTGGGATAATACTAATCTTAATCCTAAAATGCACTTCTCTACTTCCATAAACTCTATACAAAAAAGAAATCATAGTACTTATTTAAACTATAATTCCTTTATAAAGTTTCTTAAATTACTAAAACCTCTTAATACTGATATAGATATAATGTTAGAAGCGAAAGGTAGGGATGAAGCTTTATTTAGACTAATAAGACAACTTAAGTTTTATAAAGATTTCAAAGTAAAAGGAACTACTATTATTTTATAACTCAACTCTTCCAAGAAGAAAGTCCATAGCACTTATTTGTTTTATTCCATTATAATTATTAGTATCATAATCAAGAGTAATTAAATACTTTTTATAATGATCCTGAATAGTTTCTAAAGGCCTTAATTCTCTTTCTAAAGTCTTCTCATCTCTAACAGAAAGAGAAACTTGAATATAAATATAGTCATCTCCTGTTTCAACTACAAAGTCAACTTCTTTTTCTTCATTTTTACCAACATAAACTCTATAACCTTTTCTTTTTAACTCTAAAAATATAATATTTTCAAGAATATGCCCTAAATCTTTATTGTGATTTCTCCCTAAAAGATATGTCCTTAATCCTAAATCTGATAAATAATATTTTTCTTGTGTTTTTAATAACCCCTTTCCTTTAACATCAAATCTATTAACTTTATATAATATATAACTATTAAGTAAGGCCCCTACATATTCTTCTATTGTATGAGTAGAAGAACTTCTTCCTAAAGATGTTAAAGTATTACTTATTTTATTTATAGATACTAAAGAGCCAATATTATCAAAAAGAAATTTGCAAACACTTTCTAGGACTAATATATCTTTAATTTTTTTTCTATTTATTATATCTTTTACAATAACCGTATTATAGATACTATCTAAATATTTAAGTTTCTCTTCATCATTATCTAAGTTTATTAAATAAGGAAAGCCTCCATACATAATATAATCATTATATTTTTTTAACTCGTCACTTTCTCCATAATAACTTAAATACTCTTTAAATGATAAAGGTAACACATGGATTTCAATATATCTTCCTGTAAGGTAGGTTGCAAGTTCTCCAGATAACATATAAGAATTAGAACCTGTGATATAGATATCTAAATATTTTCTCAAATATAGGCTATCTATACATTTTTGAAAAAGTGGAACGTTTTGAATCTCATCTAAAAATATATAGTTTTTAACTTTAGAATCTGTATTATCTAAAATATAATTATGTAGTTTATCTGAATCTAATAAATCTTTATAATTATTATCTTCAAAATTTATATAAATTATATTATTCTCATTAACTCCTTCTTTTTTTAATAAATCTCTATACTGTTCTAATATTGTAGATTTACCGCTTCTTCTAATACCAGTTAATACTTTAATTAAATCTTTATCTTTATAATTACTTAATTCATTTAAATAGTTAGTACGTATAATCTTTTTATCATTCATTTTAAACACCGTTTCCTTTCTATTTATATTATATATTATAATAATAGATGCGTCAACATTTAGCAGTCAAATGCAAAAACAAAAGATTATAAAAAAGTTTATGCACTATTTTATAAAGTAATTACCTTTAGGAAAAGTAATAATAACTTTAGTATATTTTAAATAGACTGATTCTATTTTAATATCAATACCAAGCTTATCACAAAGTTTTTTTACAAGATAAAGACCTATACCACTAGCATTCTTTTTACTTCTATTACTACCTGTAAAGCCCTTTTCAAATACTTTAGATAAATCAGATTCTTTTATTCCTACCCCATTATCATATATTACTAATTTTATATTATTCTTATCATCTATTCCTTTAATTCTAACAATTCTCTCTTTTTTATTTTGATATTTTAAAGAATTATTAAGTATTTGTTCTATTATGAAATTTAACCATTTAATATCAGTATAAACTACTAAATTATCTAAGTTTTTAACTTCTACTTTAAATGAATAATTAAGTAAATAATTTTTATATTCTAATAAAACAGGATGTACAAGATCTGCAAGAGTCACTTCTTTAATAAAATAGTCTTTTTCTACTACATCACTTTTTGCATAAAACAACATTTTATCAACTAATCTACTAATTTTTAAAACTTCCTCTTTTATCTTCTTATCATTATTATCAGCATATAAAGACAAAGCAGAGATTGGAGTTTTAATTTCATGAATAAAACTATCTAAGAAATCAAGATACTCTTCCTTAGAATTTTCTACATCACTTAATTTATCATTTAAAGCTTTACAAGCCTTATCTAAAGCATAGTAATAGGCTCTATTTTCTAAATTCTTAGGCTTATCTATCACTTCTTTAATTAAATATTTTTCATCTAAAGAATCAACTAAATTAATCATTTTCTCATATCTTTTCTTAATTAATAGATAACTAACTAACAAAGATATAAAGATAAAAACCATTATTAAGATAACTAGTAAGATAACAACACTAGAGTCAATTCCTATTAATAATAAATAAATACTAAGAAATAATGTAAAGACAAAACTAATTATTATATAAAATATCTTCTCTTCTAAATACTCTAAAAACATCATAACTTATAACCAACACCTCTTACTGTTTTAATAAAATCATCTAGTCCTATATCTCTTAATTTATTTCTTAATCTATTAATATTTACTATTAAGATATTCTCATCTAAATAAAACTTATCATTCCATAAATATTCTATTAACATATCTTTACTTAAAATATTAGGATAATTTAAAAAAAGATAATACATAAGTAAAAACTCATTTCTTGTTAATTCTATTTCTTTATCTTGATATTTAATAAGAGATAAATGTAAGTCTAAAGATACTCCATTTACTACTAATTCTTTATGATTTTTAGGATTGACTTCATCTAAACATTTTCTAATTTTAAGTAACAATAATTCTTTATTGTAAGGTTTAGTAATAAAATCATATCCCCCCGCATTTAAACTCTTTATTTCATCATCTATAGTATTTCTACTAGTAACAAATATAACAGGCTTATTAGTAATCTTTCTTATTTTTTTAATTACTTCATAACCATTAGTATCAGGTAAATTAATATCTAAAAGAATTAAATCTGGATTACTTTTTTCTATAACATTTTCTATATTAAGAAAATCTATACTACTACTAACACTATAATTATTATTAGAAAGTAAAATTCCTAACTCTTCTCTAATTATTTCATCATCTTCTATAATTAATTTTTTCTCCATTATTCACTCTTTTCTGTTTTAATTTATTTAAAGAAATAACTTTTCCCTTATAATCAGCTCTACGAATAGAATCATGTTCTATATAAAGTTCACCCTCACTATCAAAAAAAGGTATTGTGTCTTTTAAAATACCACAACCATCTCTAAATTCTCCTAATGCATTAACTTCATTATATTTTTCTTTTAAGTCTTTTTCATCTTTTATCGTATCAATATCTACAAAGCCTTCTCCTACTTTAAGAAGTAGAGCATTCTCTTTATAAGGAACAGTTGTAACTCTTAAAGAAAATTTATGAGGTTTAAACTCCTTCTCCTCAGTTATTTTTTTGTAGATATCTCCAAGATATAAAGATGTTATTTTAATAAACATAGTTTTCAACTCCTAAACATATTTTAACAGTTTCTTAACAGATGTCAATATCAAAGTATATAATAAAAGATACTATAGAAAATTAAAGTTAGAGGTTTACCAAGTATTATATATATTATGAACTCTTTTAAGGTAATATTACTAATACCTGCTACATAACATAACAAATCATCAGGAGCGCCTGGTATTAAAATACCTAAGAAAAAGATTTTTTTAAAGGTATTATTTCTAATGTAATTAAGATATTTATTAACTAAAGATTTATCAAAAAGTTTATAGATTATTTTAAGACCATATTTTTTAGATAAGAAATAGGAAATAACACTTCCAATAGATAAACCTAGATAATTGTAAATAAATCCTTCTATAGAACCAAAAGCAAGAACTCCAGCAAGGCAAGAGGCTCCTCCTGGAATAACAGGAAATACTACTTGAAAGGCTTGTAAGAATAAAAAGAATAAAGGAGCGATAATTCCTAAAGACTTCATATAGGAAACAAGAACTTCTTTATCTTCTAAAAGTCCTAATTTAACAGCATAAATTATAAAACAAACAAGAAAAATAGTAATAATTATCGTTACTATTTTTATAAGTAATTTACTATTTTTCATAATCTAATACTCCAAACATCTTTTAAATGAGAAATAAGAGACTAAGTAATAGATTAAATAAATTACTAAGAATAATCCTGAACTTAAGAAGATAAATGATAAGTAAGAGACATTACTAGCAAGAAATGGCGCAAAGATATGATTTAGACTTGTACTAATAGAAAAGTTAATAATAAATGGAAGTATCACGGGGAATAAGAAATAAACTAATAATTGTTTTCTAACTGTCTTTAAGATAGTTCTTTTGCTTAGTCCTAGTTTATTTAAAGTATCATAATACTTCTTATAAGTAATGGCATCATTAATACTTTGAACAGCGATAATAGTACCAGTTACTACTGTAAAGATAAAGGCTAGATAAAATAAAGTAAAGTCCATAATCGTCATAACGGATTTATTCATAGCCATATAATAACCTTTTACAAAGACATTTGCAGAAGCATAACAGTAAGTCGCACCAGTTTCAGGGTCTGTCTCACATATATCATCATCTAAGATATTAAGCAGTTCATTATTTAATTCTTCCTTAGTCTCTTCTTTAGTATCAACTACTAATGTATCAGATTCAGATTTTAAGTTATTAACGATATTATCAGGAACAACAATAACAAAACCATTACCATAAGACCAACTAGAGGTATAATAAAGACTCGTTACATCTTTTAGTTTTAAAGTTTTATCTCCTATTTTAATAGTCTTAAGTTTATCTTCTATATCCACAATACCATCATAAACACTACTAGATGAGTGAATATAATATTCATCTTCATCTAAAGTAATAGGATTTCTCCCTTTAAGTTCTAATAATTTATTATAATCACTTAGTCTTAAATATGTGTCTTTCCCTCTCCAACCTTGATAATCATAAGACAAATTATCATTAACATAATTTACATCATTAAAATATTCATGATAAGTAAATACTTCTTCTATTTCATATTCTTGTTTTATGTGATTAATGTATTTGTCAAAGTTCTCTTCATCATCAATAATAGTAACATCATATGGTGCTGACATATCTATTTGAATATCAAATATCTCATTAAACATTAAAGAGAATGTTAAAGATACAAGGGTAAGTGTTATTAGTAAGGATAAAGTTCCTAAAGATTTCTTCATTGTCTTAACTTTAGCATTAAACTGTCTTATAACAAAGAGATTATCTTTAGTATATTTAAGACTCTTATGTTTTAAGACAAAAGATAAAAGAAAATCGGCAAAAGATGAGATAAATAAGTAGATACCCATTATTAACATAATAATAGATAACATTACTAATAAAGTATCAGGCTCTATTCCTACGCCTTTAAACTCATTATTAAAGATAAGTAGCCCTCCTATAACAAGAATAAGAGAGATTATAAAAGTAACAATCGATTTCCTTTTAGTTACTTTACTCTTTTCATTATGAGAATCTAAATATAATAAATCATGTATTTTAAGACATTTAATCCTTCTTTTAGTTAAAAGTAATACCACAAGATATATAAGTAAAAAGTATCCTAAAGATAAAAGAATAGGTACTAAATAATCAGTAGGTAATTTAACGAGATATGGGGCATTAAAGATATTTAAAATAATACTAGAAATAATGGTACTAAGTAAAATACCTACAAAGAATGAAAGAACTAAAGATATAAACCCTAGTATTAAGTTTTCTAAGATAAACATAAGAGAGATATCTTTCTTACTAATACCAAGTAATAGAAAAAGTCCAAACTCTTTACTTCGTCTTTTAAAGATAAATTTAATCATATAGTTAATTAAAAATCCTAAGACAAAACAGACTATTAAACTAACAAAAATCATGGCGATACGAAAGTTTTTCATCATATCAGCTAAATCAAGGATATCTTTAGAGTTAGAGATAAGATTAAAAGAAAACATAAGGGAGAATGCTATAGTGATAGTAACTATATAGATTAGGTAGTCTTTAACACTTCTTTTAGCATTACCCATAGAAAGTTTAAAAAGCATTATTTAATATCTCCTCCAAGTAATGTTAAAACATCTATAATCTCATCATAAAACTCTCCTCTTGTTTTTTTACCTTTAATTATTTCATTAAATATTTTCCCATCTTTAATAAATAAAACACGACTTGCAAAACTCGCTGAAAAGGCATCATGAGTAACCATCAAAATAGTTGCTTTCAACTCTTCATTCATCTCTTTAAATGTTTCTAATAAAACTCTAGCATTACGAGAGTCTAAAGCCCCTGTAGGTTCATCTGCAAGTATTAATTTAGGGGAATTAATAAGGGCTCTAGCACAGGCACATCTTTGTTTTTGCCCTCCGCTTACTTCATAAGGATATTTATTAAGAATATCACTAATACCTAATTTTTTACTAATATCTAAAACTAGATTATCAATCTTAGTTTTATCTTCTTTATTAATTATTAAAGATAAGGCAATATTTTCTTTTATAGTTAGAGTATCTAATAAATTAAAGTCTTGAAAAACAAAACCAAGATTCTCTTTTCTAAAGTTAGATAGTTCTTCTTCATTTAAATTAGTAATATCAATTCCATTAATAATAATATTTCCACTAGTAACAGTATCTATTGTAGATATAGTATTAAGCAAGGTTGTTTTACCACTACCACTTGCCCCCATAATAGCAAGAAATTCATTATCATTAACAGTAAATGATATATTATTTAAAGCTTTAGTAATATTATTATTACTACCATAATATTTTTTTAAATTATTAACTTTTAAAACTTCCATACAAATCTCCTTTCTTTACCAATATATCACAAAAAAACTGTAAATTTTATTACAGTTTTGTTAGGTATTACATCAACATTGTTATTTGTTTCTTAGATAGACCAGTAGCTTTCATTATATCTTTTTTAGATATCCCCATATTAAGAAGATTTTTTGCAATAGTTTTTTTCTCATCTTTAGCACCTTTTTCTTCAGCGATTTTACTATGATATTCTATCTTTAAAGCTTCTTCCTCCTTTCTTCTTTTTTCAGGGTCATATAGTCCTATATTATCAATATTATTTGTTAATTCATATAATCTTTCTGAAACTTCCATAAGTTCTTCATCTCCTTCTGCTATTTTTTTAATTTCTAGATAATCATCTAACATTAATATTACTAATTCTTTATCTAATTTAGTTAACTCTTCTCCATTATGATATTTATTATAACTTTTCATCATATCTATATGTATCTTTTCACTAGTTTCTGTTTCTATTATGTTTTCATTATTTTTCATGTAAAATTTAGAGATATTTTCTTTTCCTAAACATTCTTCAAAGTTATCAAATATATCAAAGTTTATTTGGATTACTTTTATTTTCTTACTATACTCTTCTCCTTTACTTAATAACTCAGCCTTTATTTTACAAAAATAAGCATCATTTCGCTCTATTAGTCCATCCCAGTATCCACGATTACATTCTAAGTTAATAATAAAACCTGGTAATTTAAAGATAAAATCTGATACTTTCTTTTTTTCAAGAGCATTAGATATTTTATATTCAACATTCTGTTCTTTAAAGTTTTCAATAATAAAAGCTTTATCGAGTCCAGTTAATTTAGATATTAAATCTCCTAAATATAAAAGACAGCCACCCATAATGGATTTAAAAACAGAGTCAAGAGTACCTTCATAGACAAATTTATTAGATATCATATATTCTCTAATCTCTTCATTAGAGACATTCTTTGGAATATTTTTAATTCGTTTTTTTATCATAAAACCTCCTTGCAAGTGTTATAGCAGATTCTAAAATACATTGCAAAAAGGCAATTTTGTAAATTCATTAAATTTATGTCTTCAATTTTTAATTTTCTCTAGGCGATTTTTCAATTTTCAATTCTAAAAATACTTCAATTTACAAAATTTATACTTTTTTTATTTTTTTCATAACCTCCTTTTCTCCATCTTTTTTACAAGTCGCTCTTCTATCTATAATGTATCATAATAGATAGATTGTGTCAATATAAAAAAAGGCAACTAATTTGTTGCTCATTCATAGAATTATTAACTACTTAAAGTCAATACAAACGGGTCAGATTTAGTGCCTGTTCCTGATGTAATTATAACGTTAGATTTTAAATTTAATGATGGTTTAATGCCGAACAAATCACTATCTGAACTGTGGGCGTCTCCATCACCAATATTGTCAACACTACGAATATAATTTGAAGAATATACTGTTATTGTCCAATAAGATGTATTATTTCTATATATATTAAATTGTCCTGCCATCAATTCTCCAAATCTTAGCAAGCCTACTTTTGCTGTAGCAATACTGGATATTGATTCAGTACCAGTTACATCTGTATATTTTGCTAATTTATATGATACGCCATTAGCTACCGTCCCAAGATACCAAGTGCTACTTTCTTCTATCATGGCTATATCTTCATTTGTTAAATATCCATTTTCTATATTTAAATAATCATTGTTCAAAAATGAACCAATTGTATTTGCATTTGAATAATTAACACCACTATTACTATCAAAGGCACTGCTTAAAAAATTTCCAGAACTCTTTAATGGTTCGGCACTGGTTATCTTAGTCAAGCCTGAAGTCTCATGACTTACTATTCTATATAATTTATTTTCATCATTTCCAAATTTTATATATTCTCCACTATATCTCGTATTGAGTAATGTTCCTGATAGATTACTATCGTTATCTCCGTTTAAGCGATATGGATTATCTACTGTCCCATCACCATCTACAATACGGATGTTAGATTTTAAATTTATTGATGGACGTACACAAAATGCATGAATTGAACTAATATATTCTGCTGAGCCATTAGTGCTAATACGTCGAATATCTGATGAACTATACGGTGTAATAGTCCACCAATAAAGTCCATTATTTAAATAACCATTGCTATAAGTTGTTCCATTGTAACTAGATTGATACTCATACATATTAAGTAATCCTACTGCATCTGTCACTATTGTACCACTATCACTAGGTCTTGTTATACTTCCTAGACTAGTTGCATCTAATGTAGCATTCCACTTAGCATCTGTTACTATAAAGTTCTCATAATCTCTTAAATTACCAAGGAATCCGTCGGCACTTGTATCATTTAACCAGTCTTCCATATAACTTCCTGCAAAGTCTGTACTACTACTGGAATAGGTAATTGAACTTATATTCCACTGTGTTACTAACTTAGTAGTTTTTGCATCATTATTAACAGACACTGCTCTCCATAACTTTCCACTATACCATATATAGTTATTTGGGTCTTCTCCTGTTATAAAGGTATCTACTCCATCATCATATTGATTTTCTTCTGGTATATTTTCTAATAAAACAGTTGAAGCTTTCTCTCCTACAGGTTGAGTTGCTACTACTCTTAATTTACCTTTAAAAGTCTTACCACCTGCTTCTTCACTTGTAGCATCATAATCTATCCATATTCTTAATGTATAATTAATTGTCTCATCTACAGCAATAGAACCTTTATCTACTACTCTATTAGGATTAGCACCCATATTAGATAAGTTATCAGGGCTACCTGCTACTTCATTTTTTGTTAAACTATATCTAATAGATGAATCAGGCATTCTAGTTTCTCCTTCATCTAAGGCTATATCATCTAAATAGATAGTATAGTCTGTTTCTATATTTCCATGATTTATTAAACTAAAGTTAAATCCTTCTAAAGTCATTCCCTCTTTATCTTCTAATGGTATTTGACTAGATAATGTTAATTCATTTTTATCATCTAACTCTAAGTTTAATGTTCCAGCTCTTAACACATATTCTTCTTGTCCATGTAATGTTGTTACTAAATATGCAAAAGCTATACCTATTAGAAGTAATATGATAATAGCTACTCCTATTATTATAATTTTCTTATTATTTTTAATCGCTTCTTTCATAGTATAAACACCTTACCTTTATATCAATTTTAACACAATTATAGCATTATAACAATTAAAAAGATGACAACTTTACATCATCATCTCATCATTAAAATTATTAACAGCATTACCAATGTTTTTCATTTTTTGTTTCATCATATTAAGCTTAGCTGGATTGTTCTTAAAGTATCTATACATACCATAACCAACTCCAGCCATAACTCCTGCTGTTATCATCATTTTTTTCTTATCCATAAATTTTGCCTCCTACAAGTATTATGGATTCATATTTCTAAATTATACCATTTTTCAAATAATAATCTAAACTTGTTCTTCTTTTCTGTTCATTTGTATTATTAATAGCATATTCTAAAGCTTTAATATCTCCTATTAGTATAAGTTTCTCTTTACTTCTAGTAACTCCTGTATAAATAAGTTTTCTATATAACATTTTTTTATACCCTTTTACTATAGGCATAATTATAGTTTTAAATTCACAGCCTTGACTTTTATGTATAGATATAGCATAAGCTAATGAAAAGTTATTAAACATCGTTGGAGTATATTTTACAGTATTATCATCATAATCTATATATACTTCTTTTTTAGGACTAAGTTTTATTCTACTAATACATCCAATATCTCCATTAAAAACATTATCATCTGGCATATTAGTAAGTTCTATTACTTTATCATCTTCTCTATAAACTACATTACTAATAGATATCTCTTTTTTAGTAGATTTCTTAGGATTTAATAAATCTTGTAAAGAGTTATTAATATTATCTATTCCATTAATAGTTTTATACATAGGAGCAAGCACTTGATAATCTGTATTTTGAAGTTTTTTAACTTCTTCTTTAATAGTATCTATTACTTTATTATCAGGACATTTTATAAACTGTAAATCTTCTCCCTTATTAAAGATATCTTTATTAAGTACTCCTTCATTAATATCATGAGCGAATGTTATGATATTAGAATCATTTCCTTGTCTATAAAGATTTTTTAATCTAATAGTTTTAATCTCTTCACTTTCTAACATATCATGTAAAACATTACCTGCCCCAACACTAGGTAATTGATTAGCATCACCTACAAAGACTATCTTAGTATTAGTAGATAATCCTTTTAATAAATTACAAAGTAACAAAGTATCTAACATACTAGATTCATCGATAATAACAAATTCTGCTTTACTTTTATTATACTCATTAACTTGAAACTTATTAGTATCTTTATTCCATTTTAAGAATCTATGAATAGTTGAAGCTGATAGATTTGTAACTTCACTCATTCTTTTACTAGCTCTTCCAGTTGGTGCGAGTAATACTAAGTTTTCCATTAAGTCTTTAGTATTATATTTATTAAGTGCTTGATATAAGTCAATAATTCCTTTAATAATAGTAGTCTTTCCTGTTCCTGGTCCGCCTGTTATAACTAAACATTTATTAGTTAAAGCTTCCCTAATAGCACTCTCTTGTTCTTCGTTATAGATAATATTATTTTTAAACTCTATTTCTTTTAAGACATCTTTATAATTCTTTAAAGTCTCACTCTTTTCATGAGCAAGTAGTCTTAAACGTCTAGCAATAAATATTTCGGCATCATAATATTCTTTTAAATAGATTTTATCTTCTTTAACTACTATTAACTCTAAACTAATTAAATTATTTAAGGCTTCTAATAATAATTCATCACTTACATCAGTTCCTAACACTCTTATAAAATAAGGTCTAACTTCATCTAGATAAAAGTAAGTATTGCCACTTACATTAGTAAGTTCTCTTAATATATAGATAAACACCGCTCTAACTCTTTTAACATCTAACTTTTCTAAAGTATTTTTTTCAAAAATATAATCACAAGTCTTAAAGTAGATATCATCTATATAGTAATAAGCTTTATAAATATCATCATTTATAATATCAAAGCTCTTTTCTTTAAATTTACTATATATTTTAAGACTATCTCTAGTAGAAAAACCTAATTTAGATAGATTAAGGATTATCTCATAGCTACCTTGATAATTCTTTAAGGCTTCATGTAACACTCTTACTTGTTTTTCACTAACTCCTTTAACTAATAATAAATTATTAGGATTTTCTAATATTACATTAAAGGTATCTTCATGAAACATCTCAACTATCGCTTCAGCTGTTTTCTTACCTATTCCTTTAAACATATCACTACTTAACACACTAACCATAGAATCAACTTCTTTTGGCATAATCCTCTCAAAAGTATTAACAACAAACTGTTCCCCATACTTAGAGTGATTCATAATATTACCCTCTAATACATAAGTATCTATCTCATTCAAATCAGGTAAATAACCAGTAATAGTAATAGTCTTATTAATAAATTTATCTAAATCAGGGCTAGTTTCTTTTACTTTAAATAAACCTATTAAATAGTTATTAGTATTACTTCTAAAAATTGTCTTTTTAAAATTTCCTGTTACTTTACTCATAAGCTCTCCTATATTAATTAT
>CALWAJ010000014.1 GCA_944373065.1 uncultured Bacilli bacterium | reverse complement strand
TGGTATAACTTATCTCCTGGAACAGTATATGATAATGCTGGTAACTCTAGGGCATGTCCTGCTAATCAGACAGTTAAGATAACTAGTATGCCTACAAAGCCAACAATAGATTTACATGGCTATAAAAGTGGTAGTTGGACTAATCAAGATGTTACAATAACAGCTAGCTCTACTAGTACTGTTGGAATAGATCGTTATCAACATCAGGTAGGTAATAATTATTGGAATAATAATATGAATGATGATCCTGTTGGTTGGAATAGACAATTTAATAATGATAGAACTTCTGTAACTATTAAAATAGGTTGGGAGAGTAGTTATAGTTATTCAATTCGTGCAATAGATAAACTAGGTAATGCTGGTCCGGGTTCTGATTTCTTTTCAGTAAATATAGATAAGACACCACCTACATTAACTGCTACTTTTACTAATGCAAAATCAGGTACACCATATCAGTCTGGTACTTGGACTAATGAGCAAGTAATTCGTAGGTTATATCCTGATGATGCAGGAGGAAGTGGAATTAAAGAAGTTCAATATAACGATGGTAATGGTTGGCATACTGAAAAATATTGGCAAGAATGGACTTTAAGTGATATGAATAGAGTAAGTAAATATCGAGTTATTGATAATGCTGGAAATATAAGTAATGAAATTGAGATTCATTATATGATAAATACTAGTTGTAGCGAATCTAATCCATATGGATGTCCTGTATTATATGCTTGTAAATCTGCTGGACCTCAATCATTTATTAGAGGTACAACTTGGATTCATGCTAATCCTACACTTAGTTTAAATGGTCAGGTAGCAGCTGTTATCTATACAGGTGGTAAGGTTTACAAATTAGGGGAAGCGACTACTTCTGGAGGAACAGAAATGTACCATGTTTATGTTGATGAGGGTACAGAAATGGGTAGTACAGGTCAGTGGAATATATCTTTCCCTGGTAGAAGGACAGGATATATTGCTAAAGGATGTCTATGGACAACACAGCCTAGTGAAACAAATGGTTGGTGTTGGTCAGATGAGTGTAAAGGGTGATACTATGAAGAAAAAAATAACGAGTATAGTGTTATTTTGTATAGGTTTATTAATGATAGGAGGAGGTATTTTCTATATTGTCTATAATACTAATCAAAAAAATCCTCTTCCTAAAAACTCCTATAAATTAACTGATGGGAAAAGCATAGAGGTTTGTATTAATCCAGATGGTTGTTTAAATATGGGAACTGATACTTATGCAAATATTACTTATAATATCGATAACGAGGATATTCAAGATACTTTAGAAAAAGTAAATAAAGAGACAGAGGAATTGTATCAAAAAGCAATTAACTCAGATATGTCTGATCCTGAGTGTCAAGCATATACATCATGGTATGAACATAGATATAGATCAAACATGTTATATTATAGTTATACTGGTGATGATTTTGTTAGTTTCTTTATTCAAAGAATGAATCAAGATTTATGTGTTGAAGGTTCTGAAGAATATGAATATGAATTTTATTATTATGATATTAATAAAAATAAATTTTTGACTGAACAAGAAGTAATGGAAAAAGTAAATATTTCTGATGAAGATGTAAAAGATGCAATTAGAGAATCTGTTAAAGGGTTAAGTGAAATAACTGGTGTAGACTATGATATTAATAATATTATTTCAGATTATCATTTGTATTATGATAGTGATGGAAATTTAATAGCTTCTTATTATGCTCCTGAAGATAGGGCTATATATACTGCACTTGTTAAAGAGAATAAATAAAAGAGTAAAAGATTACTGTAAATTAGCAGTAGTCTTTTACTTGTTATTGAGTAATATTTTTGTTATAATCTTTTTATAAGATAATGAAGATTGGTGAGAAATAAGATATCCTTAATGATAAGAGGTGTTACATATGAAAATAACATTATTTTTGTCTAATAAAATAATTGATTTTAAATTACCAGAAGAAATATCAGGAAGTTATACTTTTGATTTCAATGATGAAGAAGAAAGTAAATTAATTAATGTTGAATCTTCTAAAGATGGTTGGTTTTTATATGAGACTAGTGATGTTAAGATTCTTACTAATAATGGTTATATTAGTAAAGAAAAGTTAGTTGCTAATAATTTCTATGTTTTAAGAAGAAATAATGTTAATTATTTAATATATGTTAGTGAATTTGCTGTTACTGATATTTATACATATACTTATGATACTAGTATAAATGTTGTTATTGGTAATAGCAGTGATGCTAATGTTGTTTATGACTGTAATTATTTAAATAATTCTAAAGTAAAAATAAATATTCAAAATGAGAGATTAATATTAGAAAAAAGTGATAATTTACCTGTTTATATAAATAAAGTTGCTCTTTCATCTAATCCTTATTTTATAAAAAATGGAGATGTTATAGAAATATATGGATTAAGTCTTATTTTTTTGAATAGATTTATTTTAATTAATAATGTGGGAAAAGTTAATGAAGGAACATCAAACTTAAAGAGATTTGCTTTTCCACTTAATGATCCTCCTGTTAATAAGGAAGTTAAAGATGTAGATTTGTATGATAAAAATGATTATTTTTCAAAGTCTCCTCGACTTAGAAGAATTATTGAAACAAAAGAAATAAAATTAAGTGCACCTCCTAGAGAGGGTGATTCTAATCAATTGCCTTTAATTTTAGTTATTGGTCCTATGCTTACTATGGGAATAATGGCAGGAACAATGTTACTTAATACTGTTAGTAGAATTTATTCAAAACAAACAACAGTTGAGCAATCTTGGCCACAGTTAGTTACTAGTGGGGCAATGTTAGTATCAATGATAGTTTGGCCATTAGTAACGCAGTGGTATAATAGACGAATGAAAAAGAAACATAAGGAAGAGCTTATAAAAAAATATAGTGCTTATTTAGACGAGAAAAGAAAAGAACTTACGGAAGAAGCTAAGCTACAGAAAAGTATTTTGTATGAGAATTTAATTACAGTTAATGAATGTTTGAATATTATAAAAAATAAAAGTATTAACTTTTGGGATAAAAGAGTTGATCAGAGTGATTTCCTTGTTGTTAGACTTGGTATTGGTAAAGAGAAATTAGATGCTAAGATTGAATATCCTGAAGAAGGATTTACAATAGATGAGAGTGAGTTAAGAGATAATGCTGATAAGTTAGTAGAAGAGTTTAAATATATAGAAAATGTTCCTGTTGGGTATTCTTTATATGAAAATAAAACTACTGCTGTTATGGGAGAAAGGTATAAAGCAGTTAATTTTGTTCATAATGTTGTCTTACAACTATTGACTTTCTATAGCTATGAAGATATAAAGCTAGTTATCTTTACTAATGAAGTGAATAAAAATGATTGGGAGTATCTTCGCTATTTAAAACATACTTTTACTAATGAAATGGATTTTAGATTTTTTGCTACTGATTTAGATTCTACTAAAAATGTTGCTGAACATTTAGATATGATTGCTAATAATAGAATGAATGAAGCATCTTCTAGAAAAGAAGAGCCATTTAAACCTCATTATATTGTTATTATAGATGACTATGATATGGTTAAAAGATATGATTTAGTTAAGACTATTACAGAAACTGATGATAATTTAGGATTTAGTTTGTTAATTATAGAAAATAGACTTAGTAAACTTCCTAGTAAATGTAATAACTTTATTACAGTGGGAGATAATAATTCTGGAGTCTTGAAAAATTCTTATGAAAAACAAGAACAAATAGCATTTTCTGATGAGATTAACTATAATATTGATATGTTACAAATTACTAAAGTGTTATCTAATATTCCTATAGAGTTTGAAGAAGGATTAAAAGATTTACCTAATATGATAACTTTTCTTGAGATGGAGAAGGTTGGTAAGGTTGAACAACTTAATATTTTAAATAGATGGAATACTAATGATGCAACTACTAGTTTAAAAGCTGAGGTTGGTGTTTCTGAAAATGGGGATTTGATGTATTTGGATTTACATGAAAAATATCATGGTCCTCACGGATTGATTGCTGGTATGACTGGTAGTGGTAAATCTGAGTTTATTATTACTTATATTCTTTCTATGTGTATTAATTATAGTCCTGATGATGTTTCCTTTATCTTAATCGATTATAAAGGTGGAGGTTTAGCAGGAGCTTTTGAAAATAAAGTAACAGGTGTATATCTGCCTCATTTAGCAGGTACTATTACGAACTTAGATAAAGCAGAGATGGATAGAACTTTAGTTAGTATTAATAGTGAGTTACAAAGAAGACAAACATTATTTAATCAAGCGCGTGATAGTTTATCTGAAAGTACTATAGATATTTATAAGTATCAAAGATTTTATAAAGAAGGAAGACTTAGTGAAGCGATACCTCATCTATTTATAATTTGTGATGAATTTGCAGAGCTTAAGAGCCAACAACCTGATTTTATGGATAACTTAATATCAGTTGCAAGAATTGGTCGTAGTTTAGGAGTACATTTGATTTTAGCTACACAGAAACCTAGTGGTGTTGTTAATGATCAGATTTGGTCTAATACTAAATTTAGAGTTTGTTTAAAAGTTCAAGATGCTGCTGATAGTAAAGAAATGTTAAAACGACCTGAAGCGGCTAGTTTAAAACAGACAGGTAGATTTTATTTACAAGTTGGCTATGATGAGTATTTTGCTTTAGGACAGTCTGCTTGGTGTGGAGCTAAGTATTATCCTTCTGAGAAAATTGTTAAACAAGTTGATAAAAGTATTAACTTTATTAATGATTATGGAGTTCCTATTAAGAGCATTCAAGCCAGTAGTGGAGCAAGAGGAGAAGCTAAAGGAGAACAGATATCAGCTATTTTAAAGAGCATTATTGATATTGCTAATACTGTTAATAAGAAAGCTAGAAGATTATGGCTTCCTAGTATTCCTAATATTATTTTAGTAGATAATTTAGTAAAAAAATACAATGTTTCTGTTACACCTTATGATATTGAAGCAGTTCTTGGAGAATATGATGCTCCTGAAAAACAAGAACAAGGTCTTGTTAAGTATAATCTTTTAAATGATGGTAATACCTTAATATATGGTAATGATAGTACAGAAAAAGAAATGTTACTTAATAATATTATCTATTCAACAACTAAGAATCATGATGTTAGTGAGATTAATTATTACATTATAGATTATGGTTCTGAATCTATGAGAAGATTTATTTCTTTACCTCATGTTGGAGGAGTTGTTTTCCAGGGTGAAGATGAAAAATATAATAATTTATTAAAACTAATAGGAGAAGAATTAGATTTAAGAAAGAAATTATTTGTAGAAAGTGGGGGAAGTTATTTAAATTATATCAAAACTAATGAGAAATTACCTGTAATTGCTGTAATTATAAATAACTTTGATTCTTTATCTGAAAGTAATGTTAATCTTTATGATGAAATATCAGATTTAGTAAGAGATTCTGCTAATTATGGAATTATATTTATTGTGACAGCATCAACAACTGGGTCTGTTCGTAATAAATTAACAACAAACTTTACAAATTTCTATGCCTTTAAACTAAAAGAAGTAAGTGATTATACAATACTTTTTGGAACTAGAGTTAAGACAATGCCTAGAGATATCGTAGGAAGAGGATACCTTAAAAATGATGGTGTTCATGAGTTTCAAGCGGCTAGTATTGTAGAAGATACAACATTGTTAAACGATTATTTGATGGACTTTATAGCTAAAGAGAAAGAGAAGAATAAAGTTTGGGCGAAAAAGATTCCTACACTTCCAGAATTTGTTAGATATCAGGATATTGAAAATGCTATATCTACATTAAAGTCAGTGCCTATTGGTATATCTAAGAAAGATTTAGAAGTTGTAAAAGTTGATTTGCTTGCACTTCCTGGTAATATTATCACGGCTAATAAAATTAATGTTGTATCAAACTTTATTAAAAGCTTATTAATGGTTATTAGTTCTATTAATAATACTAATTTAATAGTAATAGATGCTACTAAGACTTTAAATCTAGATACTAATAGATATCCTAATTATTACACTGATAATTTTCTTGAAATAATAGAAAAACTTATTAACTATTTAACTAAGTTAATAGATGATAAAAGTGAAAGTGAAGGAGTTATCTTAATATATGGAATTAGTAAATTTATTTCTAAGTTAAATAACAATAATAAATTCTTAGAACTTATTAAAAAAGTAAAAGAATATGAAAAGATGAGTATTATTATTGTTGATGATGTTGCAAAGATTAAACAAAGTGCATTTGAGTCTTGGTTTACAACAGGATTTAATACTAATGAAGGTATCTTTATAGGAAGGGGTATAAGTGATCAAAATCTATTGCATTTAGCGGTTATGAATAGAAACTTATATAAAGATGTTAGAAAGAATATGGCATATTATATTAGTGAAGGCTATCCTACACTTTTAAAAGTTATTGATTTTATTAGTAAAGATGAAGAGGAGGAAGTAGTATGAAAAATAAAGTATTGATTAAATTAATAGTACCGGGATTAGATACTACTTTCGATGTCTTTATTCCTGTTAATGAATTAGTATGGAAAGTAGAAAAGTTAATGCTTAAAGCAGTTAGTGATTTAAGTAATATTAGACTTGATTTAAATAAAGAATATATTCTTTTAAATAAAGATAATTCTAGAGTTTATAATAATAATGAAATAATATTAGATACTGATATTAGAAATAGTAGTGAATTAATATTAATAGCTAAATAGGAGGAATTTATGGATAATAGTAAATATTTACCAATTGGAACAGTAGTTCTATTAAAAGGTGGTACTAAAAGAGTTATGATTTATGGATTTTGTTGTAAAGGAGAAGGTAGTGATAAGATTTATGACTATGTAGGATGTCTATCACCAGAAGGATTTATTTCTGCTAATAAGAATCTTTTATTTGATCATGAACAGATTGATAAAATAATTAATATGGGACTTGTTGATGAAGAGGAGAAAAAGTTTAAAGAAAAATTAAATAGCTTAGTAAATATGATAAATAAAGATTAGGATGATTTTTATGGATAGTAAACTTAAATCATATGAGATACCTAAGATAAATAGCTCATCATTATTTACAGATAATAAAGCGACTACTACTAGCTCTACTAAGCTAGAAGATCATGTTTCTGATTTTGAAGAGGTTAATCTTGAAACTGATAATAATGAGAGCTTTTTAGAAAAAGTAGGAGCTCATATTGCTGAAAAAATAGATAATGTCTTAGGAGAATTTGAATGGTATCAGGATTTTACTGATTTTGTTGATGAAAATGTAGCACCTATTGTTTCTAAAATAGATAATGTTCTTGATAGAGTTAATGCTACTGTAACATTAGCGGAAACATCTCTTGTTGAAGGTGTTGCTGATTTTGGTGAATCTATAGTTGATGCTCTTATGAATGTTGGGGCAGGGATAGTAAGTATTCCTGTAGTAGCTGGAGGAGTTATAACAGGTAGTGATTGGCAATCTGATTTAGAAGATTTGTGGGATCAGACTAAAAGCTTTGTTGCAGTAGATCATGTTGGTAATTTTTTTGATGATATGTATGAAAATACTTCTTTTGGAACATGGTTAAAGGATGAAGCATATGGTTTTGATACTGTTAGAAATGTCTCTAAAGAAGTGGGAAATGTTGTTGGTACTGTTGGAGTTTCCTTTTTAACGATGGGTGTTGTAAGTCCTTTTGTAGTTGCTGGTATTTCAGGATTTGGCAAAGGAACTGAGCAAGCTTTTGGTGAAGGTGCTAGTATAGTGGAAGGACTTGCTGCAGGTGTAGGTACAGGACTTTGGGATGGCCTACAGTTCTTTGTCGGTGGTAAAATAGGTAGTACTGCTTTATTTGGCGAAGGGGGTAAATTTTTAACTGGAGCTGGTAGTAAAGCCATAAATACTAAGCTTTTAAACAGTATTTCTAGAGTAGCATTAGACGGATTAGATGGTGGTGCTGAAGGTTTTATTCAACCTTTAATTAGTTCTATTTATAAAGATGGTTATTATGATGATAATGGTAATTACATTAAATTTCAAAGCAGTGATAATTTTCTTACAAAATATGGAGAAATATTTAATGACTATGGTGGTGCTAAGAATGTTTTAACTAATGCTTTTATTGGTAGTGCTTTATCAGGATTAGGAGAAGTGTTTGATTTAAATACTAAGTATAATAATTTAAAATCAGGTACAGAATCAGATGTGAAGCTAAATGATATTAGTGAAGGTGATATTCCTACTGTTAAGTTATTTGATGAAGCTATCACTGAAGAATTAGCAACGATAAAAAATAATACTAGTAATTCTTTAAATTTTACTAATCAAAGTGAAATTGCTGCTTATTTTGATGATCCTAAACAGTTTTTTGTTAGTAAATTAGACTCTATTTATAAAAATGCTAAGAGTCCATCTTTACAAGAGAAAATTTCTAATCTTGCTGATTATATAAAAAGTACACCAGTAAGAGATATTGACTTTAGTTTAATTTATG
Organism: uncultured Bacilli bacterium; assembly: GCA_944373065.1. Lineage (GTDB taxonomy): Bacteria > Bacillota_I > Bacilli_A > RF39 > UBA660 > Onthousia. Next base: position 12,236 of record CALWAJ010000014.1, on the reverse strand, counting down.
ATGATTACTCTAAATACTTATCTAGAAGTGATAGAAAAACATTAAAAAAATTAATGATGAATGATAAAATTAATCATTATACAGATACTGAACAAGATTTAATACAAGCTTATACTCATGTTGCTGGTCCTGCATTAACCGCTTATTTACGAAAAACTACAACAATGTTTGAGGGACATCCCTTTGATGGAACAAATTATTCTGCTATGAGTAGTTATATTGGGAGAGGCTTTGAAGATATTTCTAAATTTGATACCTTATATAAATATACAGACTTATCAAAATTTATTAATAAAATGGATTCTATAATAGAAAAGTCTTCTCCTTTAAAAGATAATATAACTGTATATAGAGGAGTAGATGGATTGTTTTTAAATGGAGAGAAGATTAGTACATTTGATATCGGTCAAACTTTTGATGATAGTGCCTTTATCAGTACTTCTTTAATACCTAGGAATATTGCTAATAGACGTCCTATATTGTTAGAAATAGAAGTTCCTAAAGGGACTAAAGCTGCTTATTTAGAAAAATATACGGGTGTTAAAAATTATGGTCAACAAGAATTGTTATTAGGTAGAAATAATAAATTTGAAATTACATCTTTACCTAGATTTAATGAAGAAAATGGACAAATGGTTTTAAAAGCTAGATTAGTACCAGCAGAAGAGTCGGTTGTATCATCACTATCTTTAGATAAATTAAGTGGTTTAGATGAAAATTTAAGTTATTATAAATTATTTAACTCTTCTACTAATAATCAAATAGATTTATATGATGTTGTTAATACATTAAAGAATAATGATTTGTTAGGTAGATTTGAAAGTGAAGTTAGATATTTAAATAATAATAATTTATATAATTTTGATATACCAGAACACAATATAGATCATGTTGAAAGAGTTTTATTATATTCTATGTATATGGGAAATGAAATGAAATTAGATAGCGATTTAATGGATGTTTTAATTGAAGCTTCTAAATTTCATGATTCTGGTCGTATTAATCTTGCTACTGATACTAATCATGCTCTAAACAGTGCTAATAAAGTATTTGAAAGCTTAGAAGGAAAATATAGTACTGATGAGTTAAATAAAATAGCGGCTGTTATAGAATATCATGAAGCAGCAGATTCTAAAGAGGCTTTTGATGCAATATTTAATAAATACAATTTAGATAGAGATGAATATGATGATATTTATAACATTGCTACAATTTTAAAAGATGCTGATGCCTTAGATAGAGTAAGGTTTCCAGGTAACTTAGATAGTAAATATTTAAGAAATGATATGGCAAAAGATTTAATAAAATCTTCATATCAATTGCAGGAGATTAGAGGAACTAAAGAAATTGAAAATAATATTATTAATGGGAACTATTCTAAAGAAAATATTAATACTATAGTGGCATTAAAAGAAAATGGTGTTCCTGACTATATGATTGATTTTTCTTATAAGTATAATACTAATTATGTCAATAATATTATAAATCAAATAATAAATATAAACAGTGGAGGTAAATAATGGATAATACAAATTTTAATGATTTAAACTTTAATGATAAAAATGGGAACAAAGTTAAAAATAATTTAGAATATATAAATTCTTTACAAGAAAATATAACTTATTCTGAAAAACTATCTGTTGGAGATGTAGTTAGATTAAAGGGAGAAAATGCTGATGTTTCTGTTTTATATGTTGATTATGTTATTCCTAATGTAGGAGTGATTGATTATGCTGGTAAAGAATTAAATCAAAGTAATGATGAATTGATATTATTTAATCAAAAAGATATTTTAGAAAAGTTAGAGAAAGATAAAGCTTATGGAAAATAAAAGATATAAATATAATAAGTTTTTATATAATGATAAATGGTTATTTAAAAAAGAATTGCAAAGTAATGATGAAGAGTTAATAAAAATGTTAGATAATGAACTTTATATGTGGCAATTATTAAAGAAATATGATTTTATACCACAAATTCTTTTTTTTGATAATAAAGATTCTCATTATATAATATATCAATATATAGATGGAGTTACTTTAGATAAATATAAGTTTAAAGATGATAAAGAAAAATTGACTATTTTTGTTAAGATATTAGAAAAAATAGAAGTTATTCATAATCTATTTATAGTTCACTGTGACTTAAAGCCTAGTAATATAATAATTAGTAATAATAATATTTATATATTAGATTTTGGTAATGCTAAATTTATAGGTGATAAAACAAATTATGGAACTCCTAGATATTGTTCTGTTTCTCAGTTAAAGAAAGAAAAAATAACTTATAATTTTGATATTTATTCATTAGGGATAATATTATATGAATTATTAACTTCTAAGCCTTCTTTTAAAGATATGAATATTGATAGTTTGATTAAAGAAAAAGAAGATAGTGATTTAGAACTTAGCGATGATAAGTTAAATACTATTTTTTATAAAATGACTAATGGGTTTTATAATGATATTAAGTCAGTAAAAAAGGAGTTGCTAGAATCAAGTATTGATGTGATGTAACTTTTATATGATAAAGTTAGTAGGATAAGAAATTATAAAATTTTAACTTTGTAAAAAGTTGTAAATAATATTGACACTAAAATTTTCTTATATTATGATGTTTGTAGATAGTATTTCTATCAAGATAAGGAAGGAGAATAGAAATGTTAAAGTTAGATATTCAAAGATTTGAGGAAATGGGTTATAATGAAGGCTTAATTCATAACTTAATTAATAGTGAACAATCAGCTTATGATGATATTATGACTGCATTAGGAGATAAGATGACTAGTATGGTAGGTGAAATTGCAGGACTTTGGTATGCTGGTAATGCTGTTACATTTTTTAATCAATATTTAAAACCTGTAGTTGATGATACTGCTAATGTAACAACACAACAATTTGAAAATATAATTAATACTGTTAATAGTGCAGGAGATGGTTGGGCACGTACTACAGAAAACAGTTATGGTGCTGTTAGTTTTAATGCATCTGGTAAGCAGGTTGATGTTAGTAGTATTAAATCAGTTGATGGTAATGGAAGTAGTTATATGACAAAAGGAACTACATCTGAAACTTTTAATACAAGATTAAATGAGATAACTCAATCTGTTAGTTCTGCGTTAGAAACAGCTAAGTCTGCTGCTTCAAATTCAGGATTTTTATCTTCTGAAAATGAAGGAACATTAGAGCAATCACTTGCAACTATTGCTAGTAAATTTGAGGATATGATGAATAATATTCGTACTGAATTTAATAGGGCAATGGATACTAAAGAAGGTGCTTATAAAGCTACTGAGACTTCTGTAACAGAAAGTATGACTCTTGGTTAGAGTCTTATTTTCTGAATATATGAAAACTACTTATGTAGTTTTTATATATTTGGAAAATGGTTGGTGAGGCTATGGAAATAAATGTTGCAAATATTGAAAAAGAATGTAGTACTTTGAAAAAAAATATAGATTCTTTTTATGATAATGTTCTTGCTATATATAATGAACTTAATTGGGTAAGAGGTTATTGGGATGATTATCATGCTCGACTTTTTTTTACAAGCGTAAATTCTGAAAAGACTAAAGTAGTTAATACATATAATGAACTTGAGTCTATGTGTAATATCTATCAATCTATAGTAGAAAGATATAAAAGTATAGGAAATAAGATACATGTTAATTTAGAAGAAAAAGATAATGTATTAGCGAAATTTAATAATTTTTATGATAAAATTAGTGAGATAATATCTTCCTATAATAACTTAAACTTAGGATTCTGTGCTGGTACTTCTATTGCTAATAGATTAAATAGACAAAAGCAAGATTTGTTAAAAATAAAAGCAAGTTTAAATGTATATAAAGAAAAAGTAAAATCTACTTTTGAAAAAATAGAGGAAATAGAAAGAGATATCAATTATAAAATAACTAATACTTCAATTGAAGAAATAGAAGAAGCTGATATAAATGAATTTATGTAGGTGATTGGAATATGAATAATAATATTATTTTTCTTGATGTTGATGAAGTTGCTAAGACTACTGAAAAATTAGAAGTAATTGTTAAAGATGAAAAATTAAGTGCTGATAATATAAAAGTTTCTATAGAATCGTTAAACCTTAACTATAAGTCAGATAATTCTAATAAATTAAATGATTTGGCTTTAACTATTGATAGAAAACTTAAAACTATTTCTTCTATTCATGATAATAATATTTTAGTTTTAAGGAAAAATAGAGAAACTTATATTGCTACTAGTGAAAAAGTTTCTAAAATGTTTGAAGATTTAGGTTAGGTGATAAGATGGAAGAAGAAGAAATAATTAGAGCTCAGTATAGGAGATTACTTAATAAACTATACAATATTAATAATAAATATCAAGAATTAGATGGACTTTATGATGATTTAAATAATACTTTAAAAAGTAATTTGTTAGTAGATGATAAAAGTATTGTAGAAAATGAATTTATGGAAATGAAAAAAGGTTGTGATAACCTTGAAAATGAACTTGTATCATCTATTATTCCTAATGTTAGAAGTAAGAGTTAATCTTACTTTTCTTTTTCTCTTAAATCTAGTATAATATGTTTGGAAAGAGGTAATGTTATGTACTTATTTATTGAATATCCTAAATGTAGTACTTGTAAGCGTGCTAAAAAGTTTTTAGATGATAATAATATTAGTTATCAAGATAGAAATATAGTTACTGATAATCCTAGTAAAGAAGAAATAGAAAAATTTCTTAAAATTAGTGGTAAAGATATAAAAGCATTCTTTAATACTAGTGGTAACTTATATAAACAGCTTAATTTAAAAGATAAGCTTCAAAGTATGAGTTTAGATGAGAAAATATCTTTGTTATCTACTGATGGGATGCTTGTTAAAAGACCAATATTAGTTTCAGATGATTTTGTTTTGACTGGATTTAAAGAACAAGTTTGGAAGGATGTGTTAGTTAATGAATGAACTTTTTGATAAATTAAAAATAACTCCTAAAGATTTAAAATTATATGAAGTAGCTTTCTCTCATTCATCTTATGCTAATGAGCATAAAGCTAAGAAAGATTATGAAAGATTAGAGTTTTTAGGAGATGCTGTACTTGATCTTGCTATGGCTGATTTCTTATATAAAAATCATAATGATAATGAAGGAGAAATGACTAAAGTTAGATCTAGATATGTTTGTGAGAATGCTTTATATGAATATTCTTTAGCTTTAGGTCTTAATAAATATATAAAAGTAGGACATGGGGAAGCGGTAAATGGTGGTGTTTATAAGAAAGCGATTGTTTCAGATATATTTGAGTCTTTAATGGGTGCTATATATCTTGATCTTGGATATTCGACGGCGAAAAGAGTTATTTTAAGCATTATTATTCCTTACTTCAATAATCCTGAAGTTACTTTCTTTGAAGATTATAAATCTGCTTTACAAGAAGCAGTACAAACTACTAAAAAGAGCCTATATTACGAGTTAATATCTGAATCTGGTCCTGCACATGATAAAACTTTTAAGATGCAAGTTAGAGTTGATGGTATAATATATGGAGAAGGTGTTGGTAGTAGTAAGAAAGAAGCTGAGCAGTTAGCTGCTAAAAATGCTTTAGAGAAACTTGCTATATGAATGATAAAGAGATAAGACTATTAACTGTTTTGAAAAGGCATATGAAAGAAATTAATGATGAAGGTTATGATAGTAGAAAAGAGATAATATCTTATATAATAGAGAATTTAAAGTTTATTAATGAGATGGAAATAGCAGAAAGAATTAGTTTTTTAGTTGATTCTGCCAATAATTTAGCAACAGCTATTGAAAGAATAAATATAAATTTGGATAGTAATATCGGAGAAAATTATATTAATTCTTTAACTATTACAGATATTTTAATATTACAATATAATTATTTACAATTATTAGTTAAATATAAGTCATTGCTTTTTGCTAATAATATTAATAAACTAACTGAGAATAAGAATGAATCTACAATTATTAAAGAAGAAATTTCAAAACAACTTATTAAATTAAATAAAAACAGTGGGGGTAACAATGAACGAAGAAGATGATCTTTTATATCTTAAATTAATTGAAGAATTATATAATTTAGAAAAAGAGAATGATTATAATAGGGATGAGATAATTAAATTTCTTTTAGGAAATAGAATGTTAGAAGTCTATCAAAAAGATTCTACTTTTGCTAGTAAGATTAATTATTTGACTGATAGTTATAACTTTATTAGTGAGATTATTAGTGTTTTAAGTAGTCAAGTTGAGAGAAAATATGAAGAAGATGATACTAGTATATTAGGAGATGCTTTTATTTGTCTTAATATTATTAATAGTATTTCAGAAATACAAATGGATTATTTTGAAGCGATAGAAAATTATTTGTGCTTTATAATAGAAAAAGACTTGATATCATTACAAGATAATTGTTCGTTCTTTTTAGAATGTGAAGAAAAATGTGAAAAATATAAGAAGATTTTAATTAAAAAGAATCATAAATATTTGCAGAAAGTTAAAAAATAATGTATAATTAGTAAAGTTTTTTATAAGAAAGAAAGGAGTTAAAATGAGTAAAATTAAAATATTTAGTTTAGGTGGACTAAACGAGAATGGTAAAAATATGTATGTAGTTGAAGTTGATAAAAATATATATGTATTTGATGCCGGTTTAAAATACGATAATGAAAAAAACTTAGGAATAGATTATATTATTCCTAATATCGATTATTTAATTAAAAATCAAAAGAGAATTAAAGGTATATTTTTAAGTCATGGACATGATAGTAATATAGGAGCTGTTCCTGATATACTTAAAAGCCTTCCTAATGTTAATATATATGGAGCGAAGTTAACATTAGAACTTTTAAAACAAGATTTAACAGAAGTACAATTAAAAAAGAGTCATTTAATAGAGGTTAGACCTCATAGAAAAATAGAATTTGGTAAAGAGAGTATTTTTCCTATTGCTATGACTCATTCTATACCTGATGCTTTATGTTATGTGTTATATACTAAAGATGGAGCGATTGTTTATACAGGAGATTTTACATTTGATCATACAGAAACTGGTATATATAAGACAGATATTGGGAAACTTGCTTATGTAGGTAAACAAGGAGTACTTTGCCTTTTAGCTGAGTCATTTTATGCAGAACGTGAAGGATATACTAGTCCTAATAATAGAGTAAGTGATTTTATTAGAAATGTTCTTGCTAAAAATAGAGGAAGAATAATTGCTACTGTTTTTCCAGCTCATTTTTATAGAATTCAAGAAATATTTGATGAAGTTAGTAAGACTCATAGAAAGATTGTTATTATGGGACATTCATTACAAAATACAATAAATTATGCTTTATCTAATAATTATTTAAATATTGATAAAAGAGTTATTGGGGATTTATCTAATTTAAATGATAAAGATGTTGTTGTATTAATATCAGATGAAAAAGAGAAACCTTTTGCAAACTTAGAAAGAATTATTAAAGGTTTTGATAAATTTATTAAGCTTACTACTAATGATACTATCTTTATAACAGAGCCAGCTTATGAAGGAATAGAAAAACGTCTTGCTACTGTTATGGATGAGATTGCTATGCTTGGAGTTAATGCTATTAGTTTATCTAGTAAGAAGCACTTATTACATCATGCTTCACGAGAAGATTTAAGTTTATTAATTAATATTATGCATCCTAAGTATTATTTCCCTGTTAAAGGAGAATATCGTAATCAATATGCTAATGCAGAGATTGCAGAGAATTTAGGTATTCCTAAAGATAATATAATTTTAAAACAAAATGGTGACGTAGCATTGTTTATTAAAGGTGAACTTGTTTCTACTAATGAACATATTATGACAGATGAAGTTTTAATTGATGGTAATAGTAATGATGATATAGGTGATTTAGTTTTAAAAGATAGAGAGATGTTAGGTGAAAGTGGTATTGTTATTATTAGTTGTACACTAGATAAAGAGACTAAAAAGATATTAGCAGGTCCTGAAGTGTTAACAAGAGGATTTATATATGTTAAAGATAATTTAGATTTAGTTGATGAGATTAAAAATATGTCTTTAGAAATTATAGAAAATAATATTAGTGAAGGTACTAAAAAGGTAGATTATTCTAAGATTAAAAGTGATGTAAGAGATGTTTTAGGTAAGTACTTTTATAAAACTATGGAAACTAAACCTATGATTATAACAGTTATTCAAGAAGTTTAAAACTATAAATTAAAAGGTTGATTTATATGTCAATCTTTTTTTTTATTTTTCTTTTTATGTTTACACTTTATTGTGTAAAATATTTTATTTGTCAAATTAAATCTTCTTTATTTCATTTACATTTTTTTAAATCTTGTGTAATATATACTTAAGCAGTGGTAGTCTGTGGGGAAAAGTGGAGGATAAATATGTTTATAGGAGAGTTCCATCATAATCTCGATGATAAAGGTAGAATTGCTATACCTTCTAAATATCGTGAAATACTTGGTAATAACTTTGTTATTACTCGTGGTATAGAACACTGTATCTATGTTTATCCAGAAACTACTTTTAATCACATTGTTACAAAATTAGAAAGCTTACCATTTACTAAAAAAGATGCTAGAGCTTTCACACGATTCTTTATGTCCGGTGCTACTGCCGTTGAACTTGATAAACAAGGTAGAGTAAATATTCCTTCACCTCTTTCTAGTTATGCTAATCTATCTAAAAAATGTGTAATTGTAGGAACGGGAGATAGATTAGAGATATGGGATGAAGAAGCATTTAATGAGTTTATGAGTTCATGTAATGATGAAATGTCCGATATTGCTGAGAATCTATTTGAGGAGAAGATATAATGCATGAATCAGTATTACTTAAAGAAACAATAGAATCTTTAAATCTTAAAGATGACAGTGTTGTAGTAGATATGACTTTAGGCTTTGCAGGACATAGTAGTCAAATATTAAAAAGAATTAAAAATGGGTATTTGTTCGCCTTTGACCAAGATGAGGAAGCTTTAGCTTATAGTAAAGATAAACTTTCTACTATTGCTAATAACTTCCAAATTATTGACTCTAATTTTGTCTATGCTAAAGATAAATTAAAAGAACTTGGTGTAGATAAAGTAGATGGCATTCTTTATGACTTAGGAGTATCAAGTCCACAGCTTGATGAAGATTATCGGGGCTTTAGTTATAGATTTGATGCTCCCTTAGATATGAGAATGGATAAAGATAATAAATTAACGGCTAAGATAGTGGTTAATACTTATAGTTATGAAAATTTAAAAAAGATATTTAAAGATTATGGAGAAAGTAAATTTTCTTCATCTATTGCTAAGAACATTGTTAAATATAGAGAGACTAAAGAAATAGAAACAACTTTAGAATTAGTAGATATTATTAAAGATTCTGTTCCTTATAAAGAAAGAATAAAAAAACATCCTGCTAAGCAGATATTTCAAGCTTTAAGAATAGAAGTTAATAAAGAACTAGAGGTCTTAGAGAAATCTTTAAATGATAGTCTATCTATATTAAATGTAGGAGGAAGAATAGCTGTTATTACTTTTCATTCTTTAGAAGATAGAATTGTTAAGAAAAAGTTTAATGAAATTACAGAGATAGATCCTTTATCTAAAGGATTACCTAATATACCTTTAGATAAACTTCCAGACTTTAAATTAATTACTAAAAAGGGTATTAAAGCTAGTAAGGAAGAGCTTTTACATAATAATAGAGCTCATTCTGCTACTTTAAGAGTTATAGAAAGAATAAAATAAGAATATAAAAGGAGGTGTTGTTATGACTAAGAGAAAACTTAAGAAACGGGTTAAAATGAGTAGATTTGAACGTTTAATTTATACTTTTGCAATTGTTTTGTTAGTCAGTGCACCTTTAACTATTGTTTTTTCTAAAGCTACCTTATCTAAAATTAATTTTGAAGTAGAGAAAGCTAAAAAAGAAATAGAGGAACAATCTAAAACTAATGAGAGTTTATCTATGAAAATTAATGAACTTGCTAGTCTTGATAAGATAGAAGAAGTTGCAAAAGAACAAGGACTTAGTTATAATAATGATAATATAAAAAATATAGATGAATAATTAGGATGTGGTTATTTTGAGAAAGAAAAAGAGAACAAGAAATAATATTAAATATAGTAAAATATTTATTTTTGTTTCTCTTTTTTTGTTTGCTTTAATGTTAGTTAGAGTTAGTCAGTTAGCTTTAGCAGAGAAAATTGATGATACTAATTTGCAAGCTTTAGCTAAAAAGCGTACTACTAAGACTGATATAATTAAAGCTGAACGTGGTAATATTTATAGTAGTGATAATGAAGTGTTGGCTCAGAATGTTTCATCTTATAAATTAATAGCATATCTTTCTCCTTCTAGAACAACAGATGAAGATAATCCTCAGCATGTTGTAGATAAAGAAAAAACTGCTAAAGAACTAGCTCCTATTCTTGGGATAAGTGAAGAAGAAATATTAGGATATTTAAATAAAGAAGGAATATATCAAACAGAATTTGGTAGTGCTGGTAAAGGACTTAGTGAACTTACTAAAGAACAAATAGAAAAATTGAATTTACCTGGTATTGATTTTGAAGAGAGTTTAAAGAGATATTATCCTAAAGGAGATTTTGCGTCTTATGTTTTAGGTTATGCTAAAGAAGAAACTACTGTTGATCAAGATGGAAATGAAGAGACTAATATGGAAGGAGAGATGGGAATTGAAAAGTACTATGATTCTACTTTAAAAGGAGAAGATGGTTATGTTACTTATCAAAAAGATTTAAGAGGATATAAGATTGCTGGTACTAATGAAATAAGTAAAGATGCATCTCGTGGTAAAGATATTTATTTAACTATTAATAGTAGTATTCAATTCTTTGTAGAACAAGCTTTGAGTGAAGCAGAAGCTAATTATAATTATGAGTGGTTTACTATTATGATAGCAGATGCTAAGACAGGGGCAATACTTGCTTCTAGTACTTCTCCGTCATTTGATCCTAATGTTAGAAATATTACTAATTATTTAGATATGAATGTTTCTAGTCCTTATGAACCTGGTTCTACTATGAAGATATTTACTTATATGTGTGCTATGGAACAAGGTGTTTATAATGGTAATGAAACATATCATTCTGGTACTTATGTTACTACTGATGGTACAGAAATAGGTGACTGGAATAGAGCAGGTTGGGGTGATATTACTTTTGATAGAGGTTTTGCTCTATCTAGTAATGTTGGTGTTATTAATTTAATAGATCGTTATTTGTCTGCTGATGTTTTAAGAAGTTATTTTAAAAAATTAGGTTTTAGTAAGAAAACGGGGATTGAACTTCCTAATGAGAGTGAAGGTAAGATTGACTTTAAATATGAAACAGAAATATTTAATGCAGGATTTGGACAAGGTATTACGACAACTCCTGTTCAAAATATTCAAGCTTTAACTTCTCTTACTAATGGAGGTGTTATGTTAAAGCCATATTTAGTGGAAAAGATAGTTGACCCTACTACAGGAGAAGCTGTTTATGAAGGAAAGAGAACTGAAGTAGATACAGTAGCTAGTGAAACTACAGTTAATAAGATTAAAGATTTGATGTGGGATACTGTTAATACTCCTGGTATGACAGGTGCTGGTTATAGATTAGATGGTTATAATTTAATAGGTAAGACAGGTACTGCTCAGATAGCAGATGAAAATAGTGGTGGTTACTTGACAGGAGCTTCTGATATAATATCTTCTTTTGCAGGAATTTATCCTAAAGATGATCCTAAAGTAATTATTTATGCTTCTGTAAAAAGACCAGAAGGTGGTAATCAAAAAGTTATTTGGACTGCTATTAAGGATATAGTTTTAAATATTAGTAAATATTATGGAACAGATCCTACAAGTACAGTAGATAATAGTTTAAAAGAATATAGTTTATCTTCTTATAAGAATAAAGATGTTAATAATTCTAAAGCAGAACTTGAAAGTATGGGAATGTCTGTAACTGTTATAGGTGCTGGAAGTGATGTTATTAAACAATATCCTTCAAAAGGAGAGAAAGTAACTGCTGGTACGAAAGTATTTTTAATTACTAATAGTAGTAATATGACATTACCGGATGTTACAGGCTTATCTAGTAAACAGGCAGAAGATTTACTGAGACTTTTAGGTGTTAATGTTAAGTTAGAAGGAAATGGTTATGTAACAAGTCAAAGTGTTGGGGCTGGTACTCCTATTACATCTGGTATGGAAGTTATACTGACACTTAG
>CALWAJ010000013.1 GCA_944373065.1 uncultured Bacilli bacterium | reverse complement strand
ATTCCTTTAAGACCATTAAATTTATGAGCTGATGCTGAAAATAAATCGACATTAGTTAAATCTACATCTATTTTAGTTAGGCTTTGAGTACCATCGACATGGAATATGGCCTTACTATTTTCTTTAATTATTTTACCTATAGTGTCTATATCTTGGATTATACCTAGTTCACTATTAACATGATGAATAGAAACAAGTATGGGGTCTAGTTTTAACTTTTCTTTTAAATCATTAGTATCTATATGGTAGTTTTCATCTAATTTTAAATTAATAACTTCTACATCTTTTAGACTATTTAGTGTATTAGTAATAGAAGGATGTTCTAAAATAGTAGTTAGTATAATTCTTTTCCTATTAGGATAAGCATCTAATACTCCTTTAATCGCTAAGTTGTTTGATTCACTACTACTACTTGTAAATATTACTTCATCTTCTTTTACTTTTAAAAGACTTGCTACTTGTTTAGTCGAAGCATTCATTAACTTTTTACTTTCAAATCCTAGTTTATGAATAGAATTGGCATTACCAATATACTCTTTAGAAACAGTAACAAATGTATCTAGGACTTCATCTCTTACTTTTGTAGTCGCTGCATTATCAAAATATATCACTTTTATCACCCTTTTCGTCAATTATATCATATTTGTTTTCTCTTAAAATAGTTTCTGTAATATTATAGTCTTTGTATTTATTAAAGACTATGGAAATGTTTTTTGCAAGTAAAAAAATATTCTTAGTAAATAAAATTTTATTATTAAGAAGATATTTTTTTATATCTTTAATATGAAGAGATTCTAGAATAACTATTAGTTCTTCTATATCTGTATTATCTAGAGATGCTATTTCTTTTCTATTAAAGCCTAATCTTTGTAGTATTTTTTTATCATTTATTTTCATAGGCCCTCCGGTTAATTAACTATACTACTATTCTTTAGGCTAAATTGCAAGAAAATATATTTATAGATAGAAAAAGTTTTGCAAATTCTAGGCAAAACTTTTATTCAGCAAAGGCATTTTCAATAGTTAAAGTTTTATTATTATAGGATTTAATTATTCCTATAAGAGTTACATCATCATCTTTATTTAAATCTTTTATATTATTAGATAGAAGACTTGCTTTAACGGTTAAATTATATTTACCTTCTTCATTATCAGTAAATTTTAAGGTAATAGTGTTATTTTTATTATTTTTACTAGAAATAGTTCCTGTTAATCTTATAAATTCTCCAATATGAGTATTATTATCGTTAATAATAGAGTATGCAAGATCTGTAATAGTATAATTTATGGGAGTAATATCATATTTTATAGACCATGAACCTATTACAGTATCCCGCCTACCAACTTTTTGATTATATTTTATTACTTTATAACCTAAGCCATAATATTCTTTAGTACCACCATCATTATAAGTTTTAGTATTAATAGCAAGAAAAGGGCCAATGTTTTTCTTTGATACTAATATTATATCTGTAGTTACTAATATTCCTATTACTATTATTACTATCATAATAATAGTAGATATTTTCCTAATTTTTTTCTCTTCTTCTACAGGGATACCTTCTTGTTTTTGTTCTTCTGTTTGCATAATAACACCTCTAACTATTTAACTTTTCTAAAAACTCTTCTTCAGTCCATATTGGTATATTTAACTCTTTCGCTTTATCATATTTACTACCTGGATTATCTCCTACAATAACAGCATATGTTTTCTTAGATACAGAGCCTACTGTCTTTCCTCCAGCATTTTCTATTAAAGCTTTCGCTTCATCTCTTGTTAATTTAGTAAGAGTTCCTGTTAAGACAAAGCTTTTATCAAGAAAATCTTCATTAAGTTTTAACTCTTCACCAATATAATTCATATTAAGTCCTAACTCTTTAAGTTCTTCTATTATTTTTAGATTATCTTCATTATTAAAATAATCGACTATATTCTTTGCAATAATAGGACCAATATCAGGAATATCTACAAGTTCATCATAAGTAGCTTTACTTAAATTATCCATATTTTTATAAGTTTTGGCAAGTATTTTAGCTTTTTCTTTACCAACATTTTTTATTCCAAGGGCAAATAGTAGGCGTTCAAGAGAATTAGATTTACTAACTTCAATAGCATTTAATAAATTAGTAACAGATTTTTCACCATAGCCTTCTAATTTTGTTAAGTCATCTTTTTTAGATGATAATCTATATATATCAGGAATAGTACTTATGAACTTAAAGTTATATAAGTCTTCCATTAATCTATCTCCTAAGCCGTCTATATTCATAGCAGGACGGGAAACAAAATGGATAAAGCTTTCTATATGTCTAGCTGGGCAATTAGGATTAGGACAGTAATAGTCTGCTTCTCCTTCTTTTTTTATTAGTTTTGCATCACAGATAGGACAGTTAGTAATCATTTTAAATGGTATTTCTTTACCAGTTCTTCTTTCAACCTTTGCTTCTACTACTTCTGGAATAACATCTCCTGCTTTTCTAATAGAAACAGTATCATAGATCATTAAGCCTTTTTTTATAACATAATCTTCATTGTGAAGGGTCGCTCTACTTATAGTGGAACCCATTAATTGAACAGGGTTTAAAATAGCATTAGGAGTTATTTTACCAGTTCTACCTACTGTAAAGATAATATCATTTAATTTAGTTAAGACTTCTTCAGCAGGAAACTTATAGGCAATAGCCCATCTAGGTGTTCTTGCTGTAAATCCTAAGCTTTGTTGATCTTTAATATTATCTACTTTAATTACAACTCCATCTATATCATAGGGAAGGTCTTTTCTTATTTCCCCTTTCTCATGAATATAAGCCATTACTTCATCAATATTTTTAACAATTCTATTATTAGGATTAGTCTTTAGTCCTAAACTTTTCATAAACTCTAAAGCTTCATGATGAGTTTTAATATTATAATCTAGAGGATTAGGTAAATGGTATAAAAAGGCATCTAAATTACGTTTTGCGGCTATTTTAGAGTCTAGCTGTCTAATTGATCCAGCAGCAGCATTTCGAGGATTTTGAAGGGGTTTCTCGCCTTTAGAGATACGTTCTTTATTTAGTTTTTCTAACGTATCTTTACTCATATAAATTTCTCCTCTTACTTCTATATCAAGAGGTTGTTTTAATTTTAAAGGTATGCTTTTAATAGTTTTAACATTATGAGTAATATCTTCACCAATTACACCATTACCACGTGTTGCGGCTCTTACTAAAATGCCTTTTTCGTATAATAAAGATACTGATAAACCATCTATTTTAAGTTCACAAACATAATCAGAGTGAACACCACTATTTTCGATTCTCTTTAAGAAATCAATTATCTCTTCTTCATTAAAAACATCTCCTAAAGACATCATAGGAATAGTATGTTCCACTTTTTTAAATTCATCTATTACTTCTCCTCCTACTTTTTTAGTAGGTGAGGTATCAAGAACCCATTCAGGATGTATCTTTTCAATTGTTTCTAGTTCTCTATAATAAGCATCGTATTCTTGATCTGTTATTTTCGGATCATCTAATACGTAATAATTATAAGATGCTTCATCTAATATTTTTATTAGTTCATTCATTCTTTCAATTGTAATATTATCCACAGAACTCTCTCCTTTTTAAATAGTTATCCACAATTTTTCTTTATAAACTCCTTTTTCTATTAAATCTTTTATAGCTTTTTCCACATCTTTTTGATCTTCTTTATAAGTCATTCCATACCAAGTAGAGGTTGTTTTTATAACATCTATAGTTTTGATATTTTTCTTAAGACATGTGTCTAAGATATCTGGTATCTGAAACTCAAAATCATCAAGATTCTTTTGATGAAGTGATAGAAATAAACTTAATTCTTC
Organism: uncultured Bacilli bacterium; assembly: GCA_944373065.1. Taxonomy (GTDB): domain Bacteria; phylum Bacillota_I; class Bacilli_A; order RF39; family UBA660; genus Onthousia. The sequence continues at coordinate 17,160 of CALWAJ010000013.1, read as the reverse complement.
GTTTAATATATCAAAGATATCAGGAGAAAATACTAAAAGGTTCATAGAAACTAAAGTATCTTCATCTATTTCTATTCCGTTGTTACTATAAAGTGAAGAAGCAACTATTTTATTCTTTTTAGCTACTACTTTACATTCTGTTATTTTAGATAGTTTATTATTACCTACTTCCATTATACCTCTTTTACAAACACCATTAGGACTTAGGGTATTAATTAGTTTATAGGCAACTATACCATAATGATTATAGATAATATTGTCTAGATATTCACTAGCTTTTAAAAATGCATCAAGCCCATAAAAATCATCAGCATTTATTACAATAAATGGTTCATTTATTTTATCTTTAGCACAGTATATAGCATAAGCAGTACCTAATGGTTTAGTTCTTTTCTTTAATAAAGGTTTAAATCTAGAAGGAATGTAATCATTATTTTGAAAAGCATAATCTACTTTAATAAAGGGTTCAATTCTTCTACCAATTGTCTCTTTAAATTCTTCTAACATTTCTTCTTTAATAACAAATACTACTTTAGTAAATCCGGCTCTAATAGCATCATAAATAGAATAATCTATAATATATTCACCATTAGGTCCTACTTTTTCTAATTGTTTTAATCCCCCAAAACGGCTACCAATTCCTGCTGCCATTATTAATAATGTTTTTTCTTTTTTCATATTAATCACCACTTTCCCATAAATTATTGTTATATATTTTATTTTTTATCATGTCATTAAGAGCAGATACTACTTTTTCTTTATCTTCTTTATATGTTACTCCATACCAAGTGGCATCAGTTTTAATTACATCTGTAGTAATTCTCTTTTCTTTAAGACACTCATTTAAAACTATTGGTATTAAATATTCACAGTTTGATAAATCATGTTTATTTTTTTCTAAGAATTCATCTAATTTTTCTTCTAAAATTTTAAAAATCTCAGGTGTAAATATAAGAAAATTCATAGAGGCAATAGTATCTTTAGAAGTAGTAAAACTTTTAGTACCATCTAAGGGTTCTACTTCTACTACATCACCTACTAGTTTAGTTTTACTTTCAATAATAGTTATTAGTTCATTTTTATCATTAACTTTACATACGCCTCTTTTAGTAGAGCCATTAGGACTTAAAGTATTACCTAATTTATAAGCGATTAGTCCTGCATGATTGTTTTTAATTTTATCTAAATAATTACTGGCTTTAATAAAGGCATCTCGTCCATAAAAATCATCGGCATTAATGATTGCAAAGGGCTCATTTATCTTATCTTTTGCACAGTATATAGCATGAGCAGTACCTAGAGGTTTTACTCTTGTTTTTAGTAATTCTTGATAATCTTTAGGCATATTATCATTAGTTTGAAATACATATTCCACTTTTACATGAGGTTCTACTCTTTTACCTATTGTTTCTTTAAATATTTCGTAGTTTTCTTTCTTGATAATAAATACTACTTTAGTAAAGCCGGATTTAAGGGCATCATAAATTGAATAGTCTATTAAATATTCATTATTAGGCCCCATCCCCTCTAGCTGTTTTAAGCCTCCAAAACGGCTACCTAGACCTGCTGCCATTATTAGAAGTGTTTTATCTTTCATATATCCTCCTAGTATTATTTTTCTTATAATTTCAATATGTTAGCACAGAATTCCGGCACTTTTCAGCTTAATTTTCACATTTTTCTTACTTGCCGATTACATTTGACATATTTTTTTCCTTTCTCTAAGCCTTTTTCTAATTTAAAGAGACTTCCTGCAAAGGTAGTTGCTAAAGAAGAAACTACATTTTCATAATAACTTTCTTCATTATATGGCCCATTATATTTTCTTTCCACAATGCTAGATGTAAATAAATTTTGTTCTAAATTATAAGTAGCAATTAAAGTTTTGCCTTTATATAAATTATCTGCAATATTAGTATCTAATAAAAAGTCTAAGTCTTCTTCTTTTAGTTCCTCTAGTCCTTCTATAGATAAGCTATCACCTAATATTAAGGCTCCATTTAAACGATTAATTTGTCTATCAGCTACTACACTTAATTTATAGCCTTTTTTTAAATATTCTTCCATAATGTATTTCTCCTTTATACTTTAGTTAAACTTTTATGATTTTTTATTAATTTTTTAACCCCATAAGGATGAGAAAAAGCTACTGTAACTAGAGAATTAGTTACATCAATAACCTTACCTGCTCCAAAGTTTTCATGATGAACATAGTCTCCTACTTTGTAGTCAACGTCCTCATCTCTTAAAACATCTTCTTTATTTATTATTTTTACTTCTTCTTTTTCTTTATTTTCAGTTTCAATTAAACTTTTATCTATTTCTTGTAAGAATCTACTAGGTGGATTAATTCCTTCTTTACCAAATAGCATTCTTCTTCTAGCGTTCAATAGATATAATTTTTCTTTAGCTCTTGTAATTGCTACATAGCATAATCTTCTTTCCTCTTCTGTTTCACTACTACTCATAAGTGAATTTAAGTGAGGGAATATTCCTTCTTCTAATCCTAATACAAAGACAACATCATATTCTAGGCCTTTAACAGCATGAATTGTCATTAAGCTTACTTTATGTCTTGGATCTTTATACTCATCTTTATCATTAACTAGACTTACTTCATATAAGAAATCTTCTAATGAAACTAGTCCCATTCTTTCTTCAAAGGCTTTAGTAATAGATTTAAATTCTTCTAGGTTTTCTAATCTTATTTCGCTTTCAATTAATTTTTCACTTTCTAGTTCTTTTTTCATACCAGTAGCATCTAATACTTTATCTATTAATTCTGTTAATGTTACTTTTTCTTTTATATTTTGAAGTGATAGTATTAATTCTTTAAAGCTTAATTCTTTACCACTTTCTATTGCATCAAAAAGGCTAATATTTTCAAGATCAGCTTTAGCTGTAAGATGTTCTATTGATTTAAGCCCTATACCTCTTTTAGGGGTATTTATAACTCTTAAAAAGCTGACATCATCTTTAGGATTATAGATTAATTTAAGGTATGCTAGCAAGTCTTTTATTTCTTTTCTTTGATAGAAACTAAAGCCTCCTACAATGCGGTAGGGAATGTTTTGTTTTAATAGTTCTTCTTCTATAACACGTGACTGAGCGTTAGTGCGATAAAGAATTGCTATATCACTGGCATCTTTTCCAGCATCTAGAAGTTTCTTTATCTCCATGGCAGTATAATGACTTTCATCTTTCTCATCATAGGCACGATAATAAGTTATTTTATCTCCTTCGCCTTTAGTTGACCAAAGATTTTTCTCTTTTCTTTTTTCATTGTTTTTAATAACACAGTTAGCAGCATCTAGTATAGTCTTAGTTGAACGATAGTTCTGTTCTAGTTTTATACTTTTAGCATTAGGATAATCTTTTTCAAAGTTTAAGATATTTTTGTAATTAGCTCCTCTAAAGCCATAAATAGCTTGGTCGGCATCTCCTACGACACAAATATTTTTATACTTAGCACTTATCATTTTTGATAAGATGTACTGAGCTTCATTTGTATCTTGATATTCATCTATTAAAATGTATTTATAACGTTCTTGATAATGTTGTAAAACATCAGGAAACTTTCTAAATAATTTTATAGGTAAAAGAAGAAGATCATCAAAATCAACAGCATTGTTTTGTTTTAATTTTTCTTCATATTTATAATATACTTCACTAACTACTTTCTCATAATCACTAGCAATGTATTTTTCATAGTCAGATGGAGATAACAATTCATTTTTACAATTACTTATTTTATTTCTAATTGCTTTTGGATTATATATTTTAGGATCATAGTTTAAAGTTTTTAAGATTTTTTTTACTATTGTTAAAGAATCATCACTATCCATGATAACAAAGTTATTATCATAATCTAATTTTTTATAGTTTTCTCTTAATATTCTAAGTCCAAAAGAGTGAAAGGTTGATATTTGAATATCTTTAGATTTTTGACCAATCATTTTATCAACACGTTCTTTCATTTCAAGGGCTGCTTTATTAGTAAATGTGATAGCTAATATTTCCCAGGGTAAGACATCTAATTCTTCTATTAAGTATGCTATTTTAGTAGTTAATACTTTCGTCTTACCAGAGCCTGCTCCTGCTAATATTAAAAGAGGTCCATCATTATATAAAACTGCTTCTTTTTGTTCTTTATTTAAATTATCTAAGTCCATATTATTACCTACTTCCTAATTCATTATATCATTATTTTAAGTAGGGGAAAAGAAAAAGAAGACACTTTATTCTTCTTTATTATTTGCATCTAAAGCATATAGAAAATAATTTATATTTCGGTAGAAGTTATCGAGAGCAAGGGGTTCTATTATAAAGTATAGTTTAGCAGCTAATAAGTCTTTTAACATATCTGTTATTAATAGTCTAATTCTTCTTATAACTGCAATACTACGTTCTGTTAGATTTTGTTGATTTTCAGGAGATAAAGGTAGCGAATTATAATCTTCTAATAGTTGTGGATATATTTCATTTAATATATTGTTTAATACTTCTATATATTGAGTTGCATTAGGATCTATTAAACCTCTTAAAAAGGAAGTTATTTCATAAGCGGTTATGTTGTAGCCATATTCTGTATCTAATGCAATAATAGGGTCTTTTTTTATCATTTCTTTTAATCTATTTAATTCTCCTATATATAGTTCAATAGTTATAATCATAAAGTTATACATAGTAGGATATGAATAGGAAAATAGATTATTAGATGTCATTTCTCCTCTTATTTCTCTTGCTAGCATAATGAACTCATTTGCAATATCTACAGCTCTTTCATTCATAGAAGTCATACTTTTTATTATTTCATCATTTATATCAAAAGTATCTGTTGGAATTAGTTTAAGTTCCATTTCTGTAATATCAGTAGCAAGATTAATACCAAAAAGTTTTTCTGTTAATCTTTCTATAGGCAAAGTATATTCTGTATAATATATTTGATAATCTATTCCTTTAGTTGGTACTTTACCATTAGTCAATGTTACTATTTCTCGACCTAAATCTTGACTTCTTCTAGCAAGAAGGGCCGCTCTTGATTTGTATGGGTTATCTCCATAAAAAGAAAGTTCAATATTAATACAAAAATCTCTTAATGTTCGTAAGTAATATAAATTAGTATCTATTGACTCTTTATAAAACTCTTCTTCTGTTAACATTTTATCACCTATATAATTATATGATATTGATGTTTAAATTTAACTAAAAAGAGATTAACTTATTTTATTTAAGCTAATCTCTTATACTTTGATATAATTTATTTAATTCTGTTAAAGGGTTATTATCTTCAGTTTCTTCTTTTCTCTTTTGTTCTTGTTCTTCTTTTAGTATTTTGGACATTACTTTATATTCTTCTAAAGTAAAACCTGGCTCTAAACTTGGCTTTTCTATTTTAGGTTCTTCTTTTTTTTCTTCTTCAATATAAATTCTTGTTTTTGGTACTTTGTAAGCTTTGTCTATATTGAAATCATTTATAATGTTATAGTTTGTAAATTCTTCTGTTTTTATTATATTGTGTTTGTATTGGAATTTTTTAATTAAATGATAAATTACTAGTAGAACAATCCAAAACGTAAATATTAACATACTTAACTCTAATATACTTCTAACTTGATTACTACTGTATAATTCTGTGATATTAAATATATCTAAGTTCAAGTTATTTATAGCAGATATGCCTAGTATAAAGAGATAGACTATAATACTAAAAGCACATGAGTTTAAGATTTTTAATTTTTTATCATTTTTCTCACTAAAAATTGTTTTCCACAATATTATGTTAGTTACAATTAACATAATTAGATATATTACTATATTAGGAAAGTAATATGTATAGAATATTTCATTAATAGCATAATCTAATACTGTTACAATACTTTCTCCATATTGAATTCCTATGAAGGCAAAGAAAGCAAGATAAAGGATAATATATGTCTTTTTACTTTGCTTTCTATTTGAACCATTAGTTGTAATAAAGATTATTGTTAAGAAAACAAGAACTGCTAAAATCATAAGATATAAGTTTCTTGATATTATAAAATCAAAAACTGTTTGTAATTTTGTTATCAATGATAATGGACTCATTAATAACACCCCCTTTTTTATTCAATACTATATAGTTCTGCTATATAGATTGTTTGTGTAGAACTATCATCTTTTGTACAAGTTATTAGTGTAAGTGTAGATATTTCATAATTTCTTCTAATCCCCACAGTACCTGTATTTTTTTCTTTATAGATATTTGTTATTCGATAGTTATATTTAAGTCCACCAAATGTGACTGTTGCTGTATCACCTTTTTCTAGCTTATATAAGTTTTTAAAGAAGGAATTCCAACCAGTTCCTGAGTGTCCTGCAATTATAAGGTTACCATTAGGTATAGTTGGTAAGTCACTTCCTTTTATTATTTCAATGTTTGAATCTACGTTATTTAAAGTAGAATTAATTTCGTAAAAACCCCTTTTAAATTTTATCTTTGGAATCTCTAAATATCCAATATAACTTTCAATATTAACATTTTGAGTCTTTTCTTCTTCATTAGTTTCTGTAATTTCTTCTGTATTGACATCATATATTTTTGTTTCGCCTTTATATATTTGTTCATTCATATGGTCATAGGCTTGAAGTCTTTTATCACTAATGAAGTTAGAGAAAAGAAAGAATCCTCCTAAAGTTATTACGATAGCTCCTATTAGAGCTGCTGTATTAGGAGAGATTCTTTTCTTATTTAACTTTTTGTTTTTTGCCATTGTAGTAAACGAATCCTACTCCGGATATTATTAACATTGTTCCAAACAAAGTACTTATAAGAGATTTACTACTACCAGTAAATGGTACTTCTACTTCTTCATAGTTTTCAAACATTATAACAGCTGTTGGTGTTTTATCACTGATTGTGAATTCATATATTTCATCACTCTTTTTGTAACCTTCTGGAGCTTGTGTTTCTTCTACTGTATATTTACCATCTTTTAGTCCTGTTATAGTATGTGCTTCTTCTGTAGTTACAAATTCTTCGATTACGTCACCATCGCTATTTTTTACTACTAGAGTTGCTCCTTTTAAAGGATCTCCAGTTTTTGCATCTACTTTTAAGATATTAACTAATTTTTCTATTGCTTTATTTTCAATAGTAACTGTTACATTATTATTAGTATCAGAAATTGTAAAGTTGTATATCTCATCTGTCTTTTCATAGCCAGCTGGTGCTTTTAACTCTTCTACTGTATAAGTTCCATCAGCTAAGTCTTCTAAAACGTATGGTTTTAAAGTAGTTACAAAATTTGCTACTTCTTTACCACTTTTATCTTTTACTACTAAAGTTGCTCCTGCTACTGGTTGATTAGTATCTGCATCGACTTTTATAATTGTAGCTTTCTTTTCTATTGCTTTATTTTTGATAGTTACTTTTATATTGTTATTAGTATCAGAAATTGTAAATTTATATATTTCATCCGTCTTTTTATAGCCAGCTGGAGCCTTTGTTTCTTCTACTGTATAAGTTCCATCAGCTAAATCTTCTAAGACGTATGGACTTGTTGTAGTTACAAAATTTGCTACTTCTTTACCATTACTATCTTTCACAACTAAAGTTGCTCCTGCTACTGCTTTATTTGTATCAGCATCAACTTTTATGATTGTAGCTTTCTTTTCTATTTCACGGTTTTGGAATCTAATAACAATATTTCTATTAGTATCAGAAATTGTAAATTTAACTATTTGTGTGTTTAAGTTATAACCAGATGGTGCTTTTGTTTCTTGTAATGTATAATCACCATTTGGCAAGTTTCTAATTACATAAGAATTAGTTGTAGATGTCCATTTTGCTACTTCTTTACCACTACTATCTTTAACAACAAAGACAGCTCCTGCTAAAGGTTTATTTGTATCAGCATCAATTTTAGTAATTGTTACTTTACTTGTAGATAGATTTACTGTTGTTTCTGCTTTTACAGTTGATGTTTCAGGATATAAAACTGAACCTATTACATCTTGTTTAGTATCGTCACTAGAATCATATTTATATGCTTTATTTATAGAACCTGTTGTTGTAGCAGTTATCTTAATACTTAAGTTACCTGGATCAACACTAGATACTGGTACTCTTATTTTAAAACTTTCACTTGGACTGAAAGAATTAGTTACGGCATTACTATTAGCATTAACTACTGTTGTTCCTTCTGGTGCATTACTTAATGATATAGTATAGTTTCCAGTTGTATATAATGTTTTTACACCTATAGCATCTGATTCATAATATTTTTTATCACTACTTAAGTGTAAGTTAGTGTTATTATTAACTAAACTTATGGCAGGTGATGCATATCCTGTTACATTTTTTGCTTCGTTAACTAGTTTAATAATATATTGTCTTATATTATGTGGGTCAGAACCTGTAGTTTTAAAATTATCAGGTAAATTATTAGTTCCGGCTGTTTCATCTAAATACCACCATACTGCTGCTTGAGTAATATAGTAGTCCATATCATCATTACCAGTTATTGATTTATAAGGAAAACCATTAGCAATGATGTAAGCAATACCTGCTGGAGCTTCACCTGACAAAGTCATTGTTACTCCATATGGTATTTTTTTATGGAAGTCTTGACAATAGACATAACCACCTGCACTATTAGTTAATTTACCATAGTGCCAGTTATCAATATAACCATCTAATAATTTTTCATTATTAGCTGTGAATGATGTTGGAGCTGTTACTTCTGCTTGAGTGTTAAACGCTCCAAAAATACCAAAAGTTGCAACTAATACTGCTAAAAGCATTAGTTTTATTTTTTTACTTTTAATAAACTTCATTATAATCCCCCCAATTTGTTTTTGTGCCTATATTATACCATCTTTATTAAAAAAATGCAAGTAAAAAGAACTAATCTGCTAAATATCAGAATCAGTTCTATTATTTATATATTATTTATTTGTTTTTTGATTCTAGTTTTTCTAGTACATCACTAACTACATCAATAGCTTTTAATCTTAATTCTTCAGCTGCTTGCTCTAAAACAGGAGTGCCTTTAGCAACAGCAAGATTAACTAAATCTTGACATTTTTTCTTGATATCTTCTCCTTTTTGTTTTGCAATTTTTAAGGCCTTTTCTTTATCTAAATCTTCAAGTTCAGCTTTTATCTCATCTACTTTTTGTTCAAACATTTCTTTAACTTCTTCAGTATCAACTGACTTTATTTTAGCAACTACATTATCAAGTTTTTCTTTTAAATCCTTTCTTGTTTCACTTCCTTTTTTAGGAGCAAAAAGAATTCCTAAACCAGCTCCAAGCGCTGCACCTGCAACAAATTTTCCTATACCACTACTTTTTTTTGAATTACTCATCAATATCATCCTTTCCTTTCTTATTAAATAGATTTGTAATAAAATTAGCAATACTACCTATAACAGTATCAGTAACTAATGTTAATTTATCACTAACAGTATCAACTAAGTTAAAAACACCATCTAAATTATCTAGTTTTCTTTTAGTATCATCTAAAATAGTATCTACTTTATTTAGAGTATCTAAAGCTTTCAAAGCCAACACTATTAGAATTATTACTAACACTATTAATAGACTATCCAATATAACCCCTAATAATTCCACTTTTATTCTCCTTTCTTTTCGTCATACATTGAATCTATTAAATCAAATAGATTATCTTCAATGCTAGCTTCATCTTTTGGTGTATCATAGTTATCATCAAAATTTCTTAAATCTGTTCTTCTTCCAGTAGCTTTTTCATGGGATACATCTTTATAATCAATATTATATTCTAATCCTAAATCACTATAATATTCTTCTGCATCTCCCATAGTTACTTTTTGAACTGATGGTGTATTATCAGCACTGATATCTAAAAGACTATCTTCTTCTTTAATTGTTTCTTTATCATCAATTTCTTCCTGTTTTGCATCTTCTTCAACATTGTCTTTCTTGTTTGAAGTTAATTCTTCTTCAAAGATATCATCACTATTACCATAAGCTTTCGCTCTAACACTATCAACATCTATATTTTTTGATTTATAACTACTTGTAATTCTAACCTCTTTCTTTGTCACAATTTCGTCTTTTTTGTAGTTTTGGTCTAAAACTCCATATATTGGAGAAATAATTGGAGAAGGATGAAATTCTTTTTTCTCTTTTTGTTTTGAAGCACTACCATATTCATGTATTTTTATTTCTTTATCTATACTATTATTTAAAGCACCACTGTATAGTTTTTTCTCTTCTGTCTTTTTCTCTTCTTTATAAATAATCTTTTCTTTAGGTGCCTCTTTTTTTAAGACAGGTCTTTCTTCTTTAAATGGAAGCTGTGCTTTTTCTACTACCTTAGGCTTAGCTTCCAAATCAATAAAATCATCATCTAAAATTGCCTTAAATTTAAAATCTTTATTATTAGAATGATTTAAAGGTTCTTTCTTCTCTTCTTCAATAATTATATCTTCTTTTTGTTCTTTCTTTTGAGGCTTAGAATCTTCTATGATAATTTTTTTAGCGATAGGCTTTTCTTTTTTCTTAACCTCTTTCTTTTCTTCAACTTCAACATATTCTTCTTCAAAAAGAGCATTTTTTAATTTATCTAATAGTTTCATGTTATTAGACTCCACCTTTCCATTTCTTAATTTTCATTTAATTCTATTTTATCTTCTTGTTTATTGGTATCACCATAACCTTCGTAAATACCATATTTTTCTTCATACTCTAGATATGTATCCTTAGTTGCAGTACTTCCTTTTGGCTTTGTGACATCGTAAGTATCTTCTTTATAATTTAAAACGTTATTTCCAATTATACTTTCTAAAACGTTTCTGTTAAATTCTAAAGATTTTAAAATACTACTCATATTTATAATAGCACAGTCTATTTCATTTTCACTAACAAAAGCTTCTATTTTACCATAATTGTACATAAATTCTATAAAATAAGCTTCTGTATCTTCTATTTTAGTTATTTCTAGATAGCCTTTTTTATTATCATAATTTAATTTTTTAGAAAAATAAGCTTTATTATTCACTTTATAATCAACATTTTCTTTATTGTAATAACTAATGACATCTATATATAAGTAATATGTGTTATTATATTCATCTTTAAAGCTAGCATTATATTCATTTTTTTCTATTAATCTAAGTCCTTTAGGTACATAGTACTTATAGCCATCAAAGACTGTGTTTGTGAGATTGCTATCTTTTTCTAAAAGCGTATCTACAAGAGTATCTAAATCTAAGGAATTTAGATTAGTACAGCCTGTTATAGTTAATATTAATAAAGATAATAGTATTATTTTCTTTTTAAAGCGCACCAAAACACCACCTACTCTTTTATAATTATATCAAATATTTACTCGGTTTGTCACTTCTTTTGTGCAAAAAGATGATAGACATTTTTCCCCTCTTTACTAAAACGTTCTTCATATTCACTCATAATTATATCAGAATGTGTTTTATGATAGTCAAATGATATATCACTAAGCGCATATCCTTTATTACTTAGTGTTTCAAGGGAATAGATAAATAAATCTTCATTATCTGTTTTCATTTCAACTCTTTTAGTATTTTTAAACAAACTATCATATTTATCAAGAAAAATTTTGCTAGTTAGTCTTCTATCATACCATCTTTTCTTAGGCCAAGGGTCTGAAAAATTTAGATAGATTAGAGCAATTTCTTTTGAAAATACTTTATCAATATCTAAAGCATTCATTCTAATTAGTCTTATATTTTCTATGTCTTTAGGTATCTTTTTAATTGCTTTTGCCATTACACTATCGAATCTTTCAATACCTATATAGTTAATGTTTTTATTTTTAAGAGCATTTTCTAATAGAAATTTTCCTTTACCCATACCAATTTCAATATAGATAGGATTATCATTTTTAAATAAACTTTTCCATTTTCCTTTAAAATCAGTAGGATTTTTTATTAGATAATCACTGTTATTTAGTATTTCTTCTTTATTTTTAACATTTCTTAATCTCATAAATTTACTCCTTATATCAAAGTTATATAGCATATTCTATCATAAAGATGTAATCTTTGGAATAAAATAAAACAGAAAGTGAGGTTAATTTTATGAATCAAGGTATGCCTATGTGGCCAATGAACCCTAATATGAATCCAGGAATGGGACCTGGTCCAAGTTATAATAATAGTATGAATCAGAGAATTAATAGTTTGGAAAATCAAGTAAATAGGCTAGAACGTCAAATGAGAAGATTAGAAAATAGAGTTAATAGAATTGAATCTACAATGATTAGCCCAAGAAATTTCGATAGTCAGACTACAGGATATGGAAATAGTAACGATAAATATATGATGTAAGAGCGAAAGCTCTTTTTTTGTTAGAGAAAAAAATTTTGGTTATACTAAAATTGACAGTTATTATTAAATAAATTATACTTTAAATATAGGTTGTGATAAAAATGGAATTAAAAGTTTTAGAAAGAAAAGAATATGAAGAGTTTGTAAAGCCAAATCCTTATAAGAGTCATTTTTTACAGTCTTATGATTGGGGGGAACTTGTAAAGGAAAGACGGGGACTTACACCTTATTATTTAGGACTTTACAATAATGATGAATTAGTAGGGGCAACGCTTTTACTTAAGAAAAGTCTTCCTTTAGGACTTTGTTATTTGTATGCTCCAAGAGGATATGTAATTAATTTTAATGATAAAGAAATATTAGATAAATTTACAGAAGAGGTTGTAAAGTTTGCAAAGAGAAAAAAAGCTATTTATGTAAAGATAGACCCTGATATTATTTGGAAGAAGGAAGATTATAAAGGTGAGGTTACTGAACTTGAATCTAAAGATAAAAGTATATATAACGAATTACTTAGATTAGGTTATAAACATATGGGATTTACTAAAAACTTTGAAACAATGCAACCCAGATACACTTTTAGAATAGATTTAACAAAAAGCATGGAAGAACTTGAGGAGCATTTTTCGAAAACTACTAAACAAAGAATTGCCAAGTCACTTAAACTTAAGACTAAAGTAGTGATAGGAACAGAAGATGATATACCTACTTTCTATCATTTAATGATGCTTACTGAATCTAGGAAAGATTTTGTTTCTTATGATATAGATTATTATAAAACATTATATAAATTATTTAATGAAGATAATAAAGCCACTTTATTCTTAGGTAAAGTTAATCTTGAAGAAAGTCTAGAAGTATTAAATAGTGATTTAAAAGATGTTAATAAGAAAATGCAAGAGCTTCCTAAAGAAAATATGTCTAAGAGTGCTAAAAATAAACTTAAGGAATTAACAAGACAAAAAGAAAGTTTAGAAAAAGAAGTAGATAAGTATTCTAATTATTTAAAAGAATATGGTAGTGAGGTTACTCTTTCTGCCCATATGATAATAGAATATGGTGATAAAGCCTGGGTTCTTTATGCAGGAAATCATAATATTTTAACTGAAACTTATGTTAATTATCATACTTATTATGAGCATTTAAAATTTTGTAAAGAGCGTGGACTAAAAATATATGATCAATTTGGAACTATTGGAGATTTATCAAAAGATAACCCTAGACTTGGTCTTCATGAGTTTAAGAAAAAATTTGGAGGAGACTATGTTGAATTTATGGGGGAATTTGATTATGTAGTTAAACCAATTTATTATTTTGCTTTTACTAGATTAGTTCCTATATATAGAAATATGATTAAGAAAAGAAAGAAGAAAGAACTTAAGGAAGAGGTTGCAAAAAAGTAGAGATGATAATTCATTTCTACTTTTGTTTTTTATTATTTATATCTGTTATAATCTTTTTGCTTTTAGCATCAATACTAATTATATTCAATTTCTCATTATTATTAAATGTAGATTCTGTTTTTTCTACTTCTTCAAAATCAAAGTTATCTTTTGATAGGATTATCTCTTTGCTATCGTTTTCTTTTGTTAGTACTAATCTATCATTATTGTCTATTAGTATGCGATAAGGGCATATTGCAATCATTGAGCCTTTCTCTAAATTTATTTGATATAAATAATAAGTAAATCCTTTATTTGGAATTATATATTTACTGCATTCGTTAATATCAAGACTTGTTGATACTAAATTTGATTTAGATATAGATATTAATTCTTTATCATCTCTTATAGAAAATGCTCTATATACAGTTATATCTTGAGAAAGTATTATTTTTGATGATATTTTGTCTAGTTTTTCTTTTACATTTAATAAACTTTCAATGAATTCCTCTAAACTTTTAAAAGAGATATCTTTGAAGACAGAAAACTTTATAAAAATGTTTTGGGGATTTTTCAACTAAACACTTATATCTTTCATATATTTCTTTTATTTCTGAATCATTATTATTTAAAGAATTAATCGCTCTACCTAATCTTGATTTATAAACTAATAAAATATTCTTTTCTTCTTCGGTTAATTCTTCATATTGTTTAAGTAAATCTTCATATATCATTTTAAATTCTCCTAAAAATTATCATCCATAGAAAATAACATATTTTTCTTTTTCATCATCTTTTATATTTTTAAGTTATTACAGTAAACTAAATCTTTATTGCAATTCTAATGTTATTAATATTGGTAAGTGGTCACTATATTTTGTATCTATTACTTTTGTCTCTTTAACTTTAATATCTCTACTAGTAAATATATAATCTAGTTTCCAGTTTAGCTCTGTTTCTTCAAAACCATTATATGAAAAAGGTTTTGTTGTCCAGGTGTTAGAAGTATCATTATTAACTAGTATCTTTTCTATCCATTTTATATATTTAGAAGTTTTATGAGTATTAAAATCACCTGCTAAAATATATCTATCTTTCTTTATACAACTAATAAGGTTATTTACTTCTTTATCTTTAGACTCTGTTTCTTTAAATCTATCTGTATAAGATAGATGAGTAGTACCTATTGTTAATTCTTTATTATTTACTTTTACTTTGGCTTCTATATATACTCTTCCTTCTTTAGAATAATCATTTTTATTATCACTTGGCTTTTGGACATGAATGTGATTTTGTAAAGATAGCGGATAATTTGATAAAATTGCATTGCACTGACTGTATCCATCTTGAAAAGTATCAGCTTTCTCATAATATATGTAAGGATATACTTCTTTTAGTTTTCTTATTTTTATATCATTATCATCTTTAATTGCTAATTCTTGAATGCATGCTATATCAGGAGATATTCTTTTTAACTCCTTAATAATGTTATCTATGTCTTCATTATTCCAAATGTTCCATTGTAATAGTCTAATCATAGTTTTTCTCCTTATTTTTCTTTAATTATTAATATGCTAAATATTATAGATAAAACAAAATTTATAATAAGTATAGTAAGAGATATTATGTAAGCATTGATATTAGTTAAAAAGGCCAGAAAAGTAAAAACTAGACTTAAAACACTGAGACTAAATACAATAGCCATTTTTATTACTTTGATTTCTTTTTTGTGATATTACTAGTGAAAGAATAAATGTTGGTATAAATCTTATTATGATAAGACAATATATAAGATAGAGCATAACTTATCAACAACTTTCTTTGTTAATTTATACTAATTCAAATTTTATTTTACCTTTACCTTTGGATGAGGTAATAGTTGCAACTGCACCATTTATAATAGTGATTCTAGGAGCGACATGTCCTATATCAGTGTTAATAATTATAGGAATATTTAAGTCTTTTAAAGATTCATAAATAGCTTCTTCATAAGTAATATCATAATAACTATTGCAAGCATAGACTCTACTAAAAAGTATGCCTTTAGTATATTTAAAATAGCCATTATCTTTTAGTTTCCAAAGAATTCTAATAATAGATTCACTAGATAACTCACAGACATCAAAGTACCAAATAATACCATCATCTTTATATTTTTCCAAAAAAGCTTTAGTATTATCAAATCTTGTACCAAATAAATCAGTAATTATATCAAGACAGCCTCCTATCAATCTTCCTTTTATATTAATAACTTCTTCATTGTTTAAGTTTTCCCAATAGACTTTCTTTGTTAAGTTAAAAGGTTCTAAACCTGTTATTAATTTTTTATCTTCTTCATATTTAGAAAAACTTTTCTGTTCTATAATATTTCCTTTTAATATTTCTAAATTATTTTCTAAAGATTGATGCCAAGGCTCCATTCCAAATGATTTGAAATTATCAGCATAAATAGTAGCGATATCTAGATTAGTTGTAATTGTGAATAGTAGTCCTGTGGGGTCAGAATATCCTTGTAACCATTTAGGATTGTCTTTAATGATATTAAAATCTAATTCACTTAACATTTCAAGTAAGAAGTCTCCACCACCTGATGTAATAATTGTTTTAACGTCTTTATCTTTATATAGGCTTTCTAACTCTTCTGCTCTTTTATTACTAGTACTACTTCTTCCTTTAACACTACATCTAACATTAGGTGTTTCTTTTATATTAAAGCCACGACTATTAAAGTTTTTAATGGCATTATCTAATCTTTTAAGTTTAACTTCATCAGTAATACCATCTGAAGGTGCAGTTACACCAATAGTATCTTTTTCTTTTAGAAATTCTGGATAAATCATAAGTCCTCCTCTTTCCAAGGCATTATTGTTAATTTTGGCCAGTTCTTTTTCCATTTATTTACTTTTCTTATATAATCATCTTCTTTAAAATCTATTTTTACAGGCCTTATTATTATATTAAACAAATCATTAAGGCCATAGGGAGCATCTACTATTAACTTATTATCTTCTAGTCTTACTCCAATACATGTTATAGTTGTTCCCCATCTTGCAATAGCATCTTCAGCACTTGCATATGGTTTTCTATTTTCATTATATTTTTTATTGTACCACAAATGTACTCTCGCTTCGTTTTTTACATCCAGTTTTATATTTAAATCGCCTAATAATTCTTCTACATATTTAATAACTATATCTTCTTTTTCATAAGAAGTATCTTCATCATAATAAACAATATCATAATCATTTATATTTGCATCTATTCTAAAACCATGAAGATAGTTAAAGACTGTTTGATTGATACATCCTGCTCCTACATAATAGTTTTTTAAATTAGATTTTTCTAAACGTTTTAATACTTCTTTTAAAGTTTCATTTTTATATAGTATTTCTTCTAATTCCTTTAATTGTTCATTTAAATTTTTACTTTCCATAGTACTCCTTAATG
>CALWAJ010000012.1 GCA_944373065.1 uncultured Bacilli bacterium | reverse complement strand
TGAGCACATTTTCTAAGAGGTGTATTTAAATCATCTACTAGATTATTTATCTCTTTTTCAGATGGTTTTTCATCTATTATACCAGTAGATTCAGCGATTTCTACAGTTTGTTCTATTGTATCATTTATTATCTTAGTACTACTACCATTAGAAGAAGTACTATTCATATTAGAGAATAAAAATATTATAATCATCCATAGTATTACACATAACCATAATATAGTTTTTTTCATAGTCTAACCCTTTCTATTTATTTATTATTTTTTTTGCTATTCTTTTACACTTATTAATTGCTTTTTTATATAAAGGTGATTTAACATATTTATTCATATATTTAATGATATTACTTTCATTAATAGTACCATCACTTATACCCTTAAAAAAATCATCTCTATTTTTATGAGGCTGAACATTGCAATGATGATTATATGAAAATACCTCTTCCGTGTTTGTTTCTTTTATAAACAGTTCATCTTTAATTTTTTCGAAGATTTCAAATCCTTTTTCTGTATTAACATTTAGTAAAGAAATACCAGTGTCATCATCTTTAATAGAACTATCTATTTTGTCAATTCCCCATAAATCTCCAATAGAAAAATCTGAATATCTCTTTGAGCTACAGAATCTGCAATCATAACATGAAGGCCTGTTCAGCATTTCATTTACAAAAGCATTAAAATACGAATTTTCTTTTTCTTTGGTATAGTCTTCATATTCTATAATTGGAGTTTGATTATGCCAACCATTTTCCTTTGACCGAAATGCAATATTCTTAACCCTTTTATTTTTCTTTATTTCTAGATTTTTTTTGTACAGATAAAATACCTTAGGGGATGGATTAGCATGACATATAATTTCACAAGTAATTAATTTATCATATTCTTTTTTTATAAAAGCACGCAATCCTTGACATTGACATGGAGTACCTGTAAACAAAACATATTTATCTTGCTTCAAAAACTTTTCTACTTTTACATAAGAATCTCTTAAATCACTTCTTACATATTTAGAACCTTGAAACTTCTTTAAATCTTCTAGATTTGTAACATATTCATGGTGTGCTACTAAATTATCATCATAACAAACACCAAAAACAATGCCTTTTTTCTCAATAACATATTTAGCTATTGGATAGAACATACCTCCAGAAGCACTATTTGCTTTTACATTATCATCCTTGCAATAAGAAATATACGTTTTTTGATTTGTATTAGGTTTCGATGGATTATTAGGGCATCTTTTTTCACATAAATTACAATGAATACATTTTTTCTTATCTATTACAGGATAAAAAAATCCTTCACTATCTTCCATCATTGTAATTGCTCCTTTAGGGCATATAAGTGCACACATACCACAACCATTACAATCTTTTTTATCATATGTTTTAAAATAATTATTCATATCATTACCTCTTTTATGATTTTTTTATTTTTTTCTTTACCATATTCATTATAGGCTTTACAGAATTTTTATTTAAATCCCAGGCAAATAATATTGCTAATAATAATGCGAATGAATTAAGATATAAATTATTTATATAATATATAGGCAATACAATTAACAAAATAATGATTGTTTTAATAATTAAACTTTTATCAATTTTAATTTTAAAGTATTTTTTTCTTATATCATATAATCTATAAATACTCATTGTAAAGAAGGCTACAAATGTAGCGATTACCGCTGCATAAAGACCAACAAACTTAATTAATACAATATTAACTATAATATTTAGGATTGCTGAAATTATCGAAGTATTAGCTATTGCTTTTGTATTCTTTTTAGCTACATATATTACACTTATAAGACCTACAACAACATTAAATAAAGATCCTAGTATAGATAGTGGCACAAGTCCATATCCACTACTATATTTTTCATTAATCATAATTGGAAATACAAAAGGCATACATGCGATGATACCAACGCCTAATGCAGTAAATAACCTCAACATTATATTAAACATCTTATTAAAGTAAGTATCAATATCATCATCATTAATACTAATAGAAATTGATTCAGTCCAACTCATATTAAAAATATTATAAAAAGTAATAAAGACACTAGAAAATTTTAGTGCAGCAGCTAAAATACCATTTTCAGAAACGCCTAAAAATGAACTTGTTATTACTCTATTTGAAGCATTAAACACCCACCAAGAAATTGCATTTGGAATAAGAGGAATTGAATATTTCCATAGTTTTTTTAATATTATCTTTTTATATTTATGTATTTCAATATATTTATATAACTTAAGCGAAAAGAAAAGGTACATGGTAGCCAGTA
Organism: uncultured Bacilli bacterium; assembly: GCA_944373065.1. GTDB lineage: Bacteria > Bacillota_I > Bacilli_A > RF39 > UBA660 > Onthousia. The sequence continues at coordinate 18,951 of CALWAJ010000012.1, read as the reverse complement.
ATTGTCCTAGCATTGTTCCTAATAGCATTCCAGTTGCTCCTAGCCTAATTATTGCAATGAACAATACATTAAATATAATAGTGAATAAAGCACTTAAAAAACTTGCTATTGCATATCGTTTGTTATCTCCAAGACCTCTCGCAATTTGTTGAAATAAAGATAAGAAAATATATATAATAACATTAGTTGCTAAAAATATTTTATAATTATTATGAACAAATGGGGAAATGATTGCAAATAATATCAAAAATAAAAAGCATTGAAATACAACCGAAATAATACCTGTTGAAATTATTTCCTTTTTTTTATTTTCATTCGTTCTTACTTCTATTAATTCTCTAAACATTGCTTGTTCCACTTGAAATGTAACAATTGGTAGAAGTAAAGATACTAATGTATTTAACAAATCTACAATCCCATATTCTTCTGTTGATAATAGCCCTGTATATAGAGGCAATAATAAAAAGGTTATTAGTTGCGTGCATATTTTCCCTATAGTTATAATTATTGTGTTTTTTGCTAATTGTTTTTCTCTACTCATAATCATCAATCTTCTCTCTATTTTTATTACCTAATCATTGCCTATTTTTAAAATGAAGTTTATTGATTTTTTCCTTTCGTTAGAAATTTTTCTTTCTATAATATCCCAATCAACATTCTCAATTATTTGAACTTTTTTTGATTTATCAATTTCAATATTTAATAATGTTAGCAAATTAAAAATTCTATTGTTGAATTTCCCCGTTTTATCATATAATTCGATAATTAGCTTTTTATGAAATAATATTCCAAATACAGTCGCATGAAAAGATGTTGTAGCAATATATTTACTATTATATATGTTGTTAACAAAGCTTATTGGACTACATGTTCTTATTACTTTACTGCCTTTTATTTGTTTTTTTAAATCTGAAGTGATTTCAATTACGTTTAAATTGTTTTGCTTTGCATATTCTTCTACATAATTATTTAACTGATTAGGTTCAGCAACCTTATAGTAAAATATTTGGTTTTTGTTATTCTTTTTTAATTTCAGTTTTTGCTCCCATTCTCTTCCACTATATAGCAATGTTGGATCTAATGAATATTCTGCAATAATACTATATTTTTCCTTCATAAATTCAACAGCATCTTTTTCACGTAAAGATAAATATCTATAAGATTTTAATAAGTTTGTTACAGTAACATCAACTGATTCCAAATCAAAATTACCAAAACTAGCTGCATAAGAACATCTTTGTTTAGGATTACAAAAATCTAAATAATATATATAATCTTTATTTGTTAATTTCAAATTAAATACTTGATCACTACCTGTTATTATATAGTCAAATTTAGTATTTATGTCTTTAATATTGCTTTTTGTATATTTTCGGGTTAGATTTATGTGTCTTTTTATAAATAAATTAAATTTTAGTTTTTTTATAAAAAATAATAAATTTTTAATTAAAAAAAGCAATAAAAACTTTATTTTGTTCTTTGTTGAAAAATCTTTTTGAATTCCATATAATTTCTTAAAGTATTTACTTCTATAATCCACTATTTGTGTTAATTCACTATATTCTTTAAATTTTTCTTGCAATGCAAAGGCTTGCAAAACGGCTCCATAATTAATTGCATTATGAAACGTTATTATCCCAATTTTTTTCAATTGTATCACCTCTTATGATTATATATAATAATTTTACTTTGTCTTTTGTTTTTATAAATTTACTACCCCAAAAAGATAATATTAATGATAATTTCAATAATGATTTTTTATCAAGATTTAGTTGTAATTTATAGTTTTGTTGTTTGGCTAAAAAAGCAATATTTACATATGAATGTAAAAGATATATTTCAGCATTTTTTATAATATTTTTTGGAAGATTATTTTGTTTATATATTTTGAGTATTTTATATCTTGCTAATAAATCCGTACTATATTTTTTTAAATCCTTGTTTTTCATTGCTCCATTTTCGTTAATAAAATAATTATACAAAAATTCGTTTAGGAAAAATATATTTTTTGCTTTTAATAATGCTTCTGTGTAAAATAACGTGTCTTCAGAATAGAATATTTTTTCATCAAATTTTAGTGATTTTATAATATCAGATTTAAAAATTTTACCCCATACTGTAGTTATATAATAATTTGATGCTGGATTTAACGCAATGATATTTGAAACTTTCCCTGACACAAAATTTCTGTTTCGTTTTAAATTCCCATTATAATCATAATTATAATTAGTACATACAATATCTATTTCAGTGTCATTAAAATACTTCATTGTTTTTTCAAAATATCTCATATCTATGGCATCATCACTATCTATAAATGTTATAAATTCTCCAGTAGAATTTTTGATTCCTATATTTCTACTTGAAGAAACTCCAGAATTATTTTTTTTAATTATTTTTATTCGTTTATCATTTTTTTTATACTCATTCATTATTTTTAAACTTCCATCTTCGGAACCGTCATCTATTAAAATAATTTCCAGATTTTTATAAGTTTGGTTTAAAATAGAATCTAGACATTTTTTTAAATATCTTTCAGAGTTATAAACAGGAATAATAATTGATATTTTATTCATTTTTACCTCCATTATTTTTCTATTTATTTATAATGTTTTTTAGTTTTCTTTTTACCCTAAATTTTATATACCAAAATAATTTTATATTATTTATTCCATAAAACATATTGTTATCTACCATATTAATATTGAAAAAGCCTTTTGGAGTAATAATATATTTTTTTTTATCTGCAACATTTATTGGTAAATTTTTCTTTTGCTGAAAATGCACATATAAAAACTCCGTTCTTTCTTTTTTATCTACGTTAGATAACATTAATAATGTACCATTTTTATATTCAAAATAATATTGTTTTTTTCTTTGATAATTTATTGGATAAAAATTATTATATTTTATATTGATATCTGCATATATTTTTTTATTACAGTATATTTTGTAGCCACTTTTTAAAAGTAAAAAATTAATATCAATATGTTTATTAGAATAATTTTCATCAAATACATAAATTCTATTACTTTCTAATATTTGTTTATAAGATATTCCGTATTTATTGGTATTTAAATACATATAATTAATTTTTTTTTCATTTCTATATAATGAAAAATGTCCCAATTCTAAAATTTTATCATAATTATTTAATATTTTATTATTAATAAACTTTTTAATATTTCCAAAAATCACATCTATGTCACAATAGCCCCAAAAATCATATTCTTTTATATACTCATCAAAAATCGCTCCATATAGTGGCTTATAATCACATAGTTTGTAGGGTGTATTAATTTTAGTTCCAATTTTCTTTTTTATCATTAATTTAATATCTTCGAACGACATATAGATAAACTGAATGTTTTTAAATTTGGATTTTATTATATTATCAGAAAAAAATAACCATTTTATTTCTTTGTTTTCTCCCATAGATTCCAGTGTTAAATCAATATTATTTGGAAATTTTCCAAAATATGGAATAATCATTATTACTTTTTTATCCATCTTTTTTTAATTCACCTTCTTTTGATAAATAATAGATTAATATAAATGGAGTTAAACATACTGCCAGTGTAAAGTATAATTCTACACTAGAAAGAATTATTATTAAAAATGTCATTAATACTAACATATTAAGTGTTTCATTTCCTTTTTGCATTTTAGATACCGTAAAACATAAAAATCCAATCATTAAAAGCAATCCAACTATTCCTCCAGATGCTAATAATTCAAGTATCTGAGAATGTGGCTGCCAAATTGATGAATCATATGGAACAAAAGCATACCCTTTAAAAACTCCATAACCAAATAATTGATTAAATATATTTGAGTTTTTTATGTATTCTATAGCGTTATTCCATATGTATATTCGCGATGAAAGATTAATACTTTTATGTAAAATGTCAACAATAATGAACGAAAATAAGTTGTACACTTTAAAATAAACAATACAAAATTGAATTCCAAAACCAATTAACAATAATATTTTAGGATTCAATCTATTTTTATTCTTAAAAAAATATATTACTATTAAACCTAACAAAAAAAGTATTCCAGTTGAAATGTTTTTGTCTAATATATTTAAAGTTGAAATAATTATATTTAAAAAAAACCATTTTTTCCTTTTAAAAGGATTTTTTATAGAAATTGATGCTGCAATAGCTGGAAACACATAATATGTTATTTTTGTTTTTATACCTAAAAAATAAACATCATTATCATGATTATCCCAATACGATGTTGGTATTATGCCATTTTCAAATAATAATAAGGATATATAATTTATTAATAATAAAACAAAAGATATAGTCGCTATTCCTTCAATTAATACTTGCAGTTTATTCTTTTTATAACAAAAGTTAAATAATAAAATAAGATTTGCAACTTGTAGTGATAAATAACCAAAATTTAATATTCCACTAAAATTATTATTCATCAAGCAAATGACAAATAGATATAGTCTTATAGCTATCCAAAAAATAAATAGTTTTGGAATATGCTTATTTGTTTTCAGTATTAAATAAAAAAGTTCAAATATATTCATGATAATATATATAGCAGTTGTGCTATTAAACTGTGTAAATAGTTGGGGTTCAAAAATCGGTATTAACAACATTATTATAATTATAAAGTCTTTATTAATTTTAATTTTCATTTTTATCTACACTCCAATAATTTATTTGAACATCTATATTTATATTCACAGCTTTATTTAAAGAAAGATAGCTTAAAACCTTCTTTTTCATAATTCTCTAACATTCCTTTCTATCGTCCTTCCAGTCCTCTGAAAGGCACAAATTGAGATGAAAAGTTGACTTATATCTAAAATCATTTATAATAACTATCAGTTGTTGGTACACTACAGAGCACGGTGAGGTGAGTGGTGTTAAGAACTTCTTCTTAAACCCGTATAATTATATGTGTCGTTTATCTCTAGAGTACAAATGAGTGTAGCCTGTAGATTATTATTCTACTTTTATGAGCACGGAACCTTAACTTTGGTAAAACAATTCTCAAGTTTTCAAGTGGAGATTTACAGTCAATGCCACAACTCATTTATTTTTGTCGATAATTATTATGAACACGAATTTTTGCGTTTTTTCACAAAATCTTTTTTGCGTGTTTATTTTTTAGATGTTTTTTTTCAACCTTAATACCTCCTTACAAAAATTACACTGATATATAAATTATTATCTCTTTTAAATACTAATTTGTGTCTTTTCTATTTCTTCAATATTTTTGAAGTAATAATTTGCTAAATCTTCTTTTGCTAAATTAATATCAAACTTTGAATTCTTTACAATTGTTCTACTTTTATCACAACATTTTATTTTATGTATTAAATTACACCATTTATTACTGATACTACCATTTAATTTTAAAAAATAAACATCATTTATAAACTTTACTTCTTCTGTTATTTTATCTGAAAAGACACATGGTAAGTCTGCAAATTGTGCTTCAACTCCAACTACAGGAAGCCCTTCATGAAATGATGGCAATATAAACATATCCATGGCTTGATACATTTCATTTACATTTGGAATACTACCAGTAAAAATGACCTTATCTTGAATATTTAATCTGTGAACTAATTCTTTTATATGTTCTTCTAAAGATCCATTCCCGATAAGTAATAAAACAGCATCTTTATCTTGCTTTTGATATTCATAAAATAATTTGATTAAAAACTCATGATTTTTTTGAGGTTCAAATCTTCCTACATGACCAATTACAAATTTATTTTCTATATTATATTTTTTTCTAATTCTTTTTCTAACCTTCTCATTAAATATAAATTTTTGTGAATCAATTGCATTATTAATTACTTTTACATCTTTACCAAATAAATATTTACCTGCTGCATGACTGCAAGCGACATAATCTGTCGCAACAAGCCTTAATAAATATTTATATGCGATTTTTATTGGCCATTTAAAATCAAATCTGGTAACTGTATTATGACTATGAGCAATTCTTACTGGAATTCCATTCTTCTTCGCTGCATATAAAGCAGGAAATCCCATAGCTTCATTTTGACAATGAATTATTTTGTATTCAGGATGCTCTTGAAATAAATTTTTCATATATCTTTGATATTTAAACCATTTAAATGGATTCAATCCTGGAGTTATATATATTCTTCCACCTAATGATTTTATTTCATCATCATAATCTCCAGGTTTTGATTTATTGCACAAAAAATCAAATTGAATTTTATTTCTATCAATATTTCTATAAAAATTCATCAACATTGTTTCAATGCCAGCTCTGTCCATATTACTGACACATTGCAATATTCTAATAGGTTCTTTCTTTTCTGACATTTTTTCACCTACTTCTTATATAGTTCTAATGTCTTTTCTACAACATCATCCCAGTTATATTTATCTAATATATATTTTTGAGCTTCACTCTTATATTTTTTTACTTTCTTTTCATTTGTACATAATTCTTCTAATTTATTTTTTAAATCTTTAATATTAGACTTTTTAAAGGTTACACCTTTATCTTCAAGTACAGTTGCACATTCTGGTATATCGGATGTTAAACAACAATTACCATAACTCATCGCTTCTAATAAACTTAAGGGCATTCCTTCTAAGTCTGAAGGAAGACAATAAATATATGCATTGCTATATAATTCTTCTAATTCTCTTCCTTGTACAAAACCTGTAAAAATAATACTATCATTACCATGAGCTTTATTCTTTAATTCTTGATAATAAGAATCAGTATCGCTTGATCCTCCAGCTATTACTAATTTTTTTTCTGTCTTTATTTTCTTAAAAGCTTCTATTAAGTAATGAACTCCTTTTTCTGGTACTAATCTTCCTAAATATAAAATATAATCATCTCTTTTTAGATTGTATTTTTTCTTAATAATATTTGCTTTTTCTATTTTAGGTTTATCTACTCCATTTGGTATAAATTGTGTATCTCTATTATATTCTTTTTTAAAATAGTCTTGAACATTCTTACTTAAAACTATTATTTCATCAGCATATTTTACTGCCATCTTTTCACCAAATTTTATATATTTAGTAGCAAATCCACCCCATTTAGCTCTTTGCCAATCTAATCCATGAATTGTAGCAATAATTCTTTTTTTAGAAAAAAACTTAATAATCCACATCCATGCACAAGGTCCTTCTGCATGATAATGAACTACATCTGCTTTAGAAAATAAAATCTTTAATGTACCAAAAAAAGATGATGTCATCGCTGCTAATCCTTTTTTATCAATGGTAAAGCATTTTACTAATTTAACACCTTTATATTCTTTTAGATTAGTAGTTGTGTATTCTTTTCCTGCCACATGTTTACCACCACGATTATAACAAGTAACATCATATCCCTTTTTTATCATTCTAGTTGATAACTCTTCTACCACTACTTCTACTCCACCTTCTCTTGATGGAATCCTTTTTTGACCTATCATTGCTATTTTCATATATATCACCTGAACCCCTACTAATTTGCATCTTTACCAAATAATACTACTTTAAATGTCTTAAAGAATATTTTAATATCTAGTATTAATGAATAATTATTAGAATAATATCTTTCTAATTCTAATCTTTCTTTAAATGTAGTTTTACTTCTACCATTTACTTGCCAATATCCAGTAATACCTGGTTTTGTTTTAATAATATCTTCATAAAACTCTTCCATATCTTCTTTTTCTCTTGGTAGATATGGTCTATTACCTATTATGGACATATCTCCTTTTAAAACATTTATTAGTTGTGGTAACTCATCTATAGATAATTTTCTAATAACTTTACCTACTTTTGTTATCCTTGGATCATTCTTTAACTTTCTGTTTTTCTTATATTCTTCAGCCATTAATTTATTCATTTCTAATGTTTTAAATAATACTTCATCAGCATTTGGTACCATTGATCTAAATTTATAAAACTTAAACTCTTTTCCATTCTTACCAATCCTATTTTGAGAAAAGATAATAGGATTTAAATCTCCACTACATATAGTAACTATTTTTAATATAATTGTTACTGGTATTAACACTATAACTCCTATTAATCCACATACTATATCAAAACATCTTTTTATAAACAAATAAACTAACTCTCTTACTGATGATAATGCTGATACTTTTTTCTTTACTTCTTCATATTCATTAACATCTACTATTATTTCACTAGTTTTAATAAAATCTTCTTCTTTTCCTTTATTGTCATCATCGACTACATCAATCATTTCGTTCATATTAACTACACTCCTACCACTTTTAATACTCTCACCTTTTTATACTAAAGTTTTCATTTAGTATAACTTTATCAAAATTATTTTTTAACACATCCTCTAACATGTTATCATTTTTTAATATTGATTTCAATTTCTTTTTTAATTTTTTTATCTTGAAATCTCCGTCATGATGGCAATCACTTCCTAAGAATGTTATTTTATGATTTTTTAATAGATAAATTAAAGTTTTTTTTGCATCTCTTCCATATTTTCCGAACAAACTTTTATAATTTCCTTGTAGTAATACCCCCATTCTTAAATATTCGTCTATATGCTCTTTATGTCTTTGAAAAATTCTATATCTTTCTGGATGAGCTAGTATTGGGACATATCCTTTTACTATTAAGTTATAAATTATATCTTTTGTATTATATAACATATTCCCAAAAGGAAATTCTATTAAAATATATTTAGAATTATTTAATGTAGTTATTTCTTTATTTTTTATTAATTTTAAAATATTTTCATTTATTAAAACTTCATTTCCTAAATATAATTTTATATTTATATTTTCTTTTTCTGCTTCTTTTTTTAGCTTATTAAAGCGTTTTAACTTTTCTTCATTATTACAATTATATTTACTATTTTCTATATAATGTGGAGTAATCATTAATTCTGTAATTCCTTGTTCTTCAGCTTCTTTTAGCAAAGATATACTCTCACTTATATCTTTACTGCCATCATCTATTCCAAACAAAAGATGTGAATGTAAGTCTTTCATCTTTTTCTTTTCTTCTTTTTCTTACTTTTATTTCCATCACCATAGTATTCATTAGAGTAATAACTATAGTAACTATTATCTTTAACTGATGCTTTATTTATAATTACTCCTGATATTTTAGTATTAGCTTTTTCAAATACTTTTTTAGCTTTATCTAAACTTTCTATTTTAGTTTTTTTATTACTTACAACGACGATATTAGTATCACTATATTTAGTCATTATCATTGTATCACTAAGCCCTAAGACTGGTGGACAATCAAGAAGTATAATATCGTATTTATCTCTTAATTGTTCCATTAGTTTTTTATTATTTTCAGAAACTAGTAGTTCTACAGGATTAGGTGGTGTTGGTCCTGTTGGTAATAAATCTATATTTTTGTTGGTAGTTTCAACTATATATTTTTTTAATTTTATATCATCTTTATAATTTAGTATTAAATTAGAGTATCCTCCACTAGTTAGATTCATTACTTCAAATATTTCATGTTGTCTTCCTCTTCTTAAATCACAATCTACTACTAATACTTTTTTACCTTCTTGAGCATATGCTACAGCAAGATTTGCTGTTATAAAACTCTTACCATCTCCTGACATAGGTGATGTTAATAGTATTACTTTCATTTCTTTATCTATTGCTTGAAAAGCAAGATTAGTACGAATTGTTTTTATAGCTTCACTAAATACTGATTTAGGGTTAGCATTAATTATTAAATCTGTTGTCATAATCACTACTCCTTATCTTCTTCTTTAGGAACAATTCCAATAACAGGAAGTCCTAATTTTTCTTCTACTACTTCACTTGATTTAATAGTAGTATCAAAATAATACATAACAAATACTATGCCAAAAGATAATACGATTCCTATCATTAAATAGATAATATTGTCTTTTACATAGTTAATGTTATAAGGAGAAGTAGCAACTTCAGCTTTATCTATAATAGTAACATTTTCTAGATTATAAATATCTTGTACTTCTTTAGAAAATACAGTAGCTACTTCATCGGCTATTTTAGCTGCTTCTTTTCTTTTAGGACTATTTACAGTAATTTTAATAATTTCTGTATCTTCTACTGATGATGTTGAAATATTTTTTGATAAGTTTTCTGCTGTAGTCTTTAGTTTTAAATTATCTATTACTTGTGATAATACAGTTCTACTTGTAATAATTTGACTATAAGTACCAATCAAATTTTGATTTAATACTGAGTCGCTTTGACTATAACCTTTTTTACTCTCACCAACTAAAACAAGTGTAGTATTACTTTGATACATTGGAACTCTAGTAATAATTGTATAAATATTACCGATAACTACAATTGCAACTATTGCTATAAGTATCCAAAGTATTTTAAATTTGAAGTATGTATATACTTCTTTTAAATTAATCTCTTCCATAAAACCCTCCTGAATACGTATAAATCGCTGTTATTATAGCATTTGATATACAACTAGTCAACAAATTTTTAAAATTTATTGACTTTATAGCTTGAAAATTAAAAATTCACCTAAAAATTTAAGTGAATTTTATAAAATATAATATAAATTAATTGTAAATTGAAATAAGGAAATAAAAAAACGAACTATGTAAGCTCGTATTAATTCTATAGTGGTGCGGGTAACAGGAGTTGAACCTGCACGTCTAAGACACTAGATCCTAAGTCTAGCGCGTCTGCCAATTCCGCCATACCCGCAAGATAAATGGTGGACCCTGATGGACTCGAACCATCGACCGTCCGGTTATGAGCCGGATGCTCTAACCAACTGAGCTAAGGGTCCATTTCAATCACTGCTATTTAATATTAGCATAAATTCTAAACTTCTGCAAGAGGTTTTAACAAAAAAATAGCCATAATTTTATGACTATTTATTTAGCATATTTAATAAGTTGATTTTAAACATATCTTTTTCAGGGTGAGACTTAGATATCATTACTCCTTTATAAGTAGATAACTCGGCCATATGACCTTCATTTAAAATACCTTCTGGAGTAATATTAGTAAGAAGAATAACTCTTTTTTCAGGATATACTGTATAATGAACTCTAATTTCTCCATGTACTTTAGCGAATAACTCATCTGTTGGTAGCTTAAGTTCATAATTCATAGTACCTGCTTTAGTATCTTCACTAACCTTTTCACCTAAAAAATGACCTTTTCTTAATTCTGGATAATATTCAAATGTTAGTTTTTTATAAGCTAACATATTATATTTTCTTACAGAACGTTCTCTTTTTCTAAAATCATTCTCATCTAAATATTCAAATATAAAAGACTTCTCCATATGTATAACCCCCTTTATTAACCCCCATATCTTGAAGTTGCTTGTATTATACTACAAAATTAGTGATTTGTCAAATTTTCTCGAATTTTTCTTCTATTATTGAGTATAGATAGCAACTAGTAGGTAGATTTAATTTATTACTAATTACTTCTTTATAGCCATTTAATTGGTCTATATAAGCTTTATCTTTAGTGTTTTTAAGTTTGTAATCTACAATAATGGATTCCTTATCTCCTACTAGTAATAAGTCTATTTTACCATGATAAATTTTATTACTGTTCTCCCAAATAAATTCATATTCTTGGTATTTCTTATAATTTTTATAATTATTCATAAAACTACTATTAAGAAATTTAGTAATTTTATCTTTATAATAATTATCTTCTATATAAGGTAATTTATTATTAATAAAGTCAATTCTTTCAAATAGAGTATGGACATTTCTTCCTATCTCTAGTAGTTTTATTTCTTCTTCTGTTTTTTCTTCAACGCTTTCTTTATGATATGTCTCTTTTTCTTTAATAGCATTATCATAAATGGAAGGGATAATCTCTAATTCTTTAACATTATTATCTATTTTAGAATTAATTTTTTTAACTTCTAAATAAGCTTTAGATATATCTTTAATATCAGTTATCTCTTTAGTTTTATCTTTAAATAAAGGAGCAACACTAATAACCATTTTAGCAAAGTTAGTATAGTTTAGTCTCTCATAAGTATTAACAATACTACCTATTTCTTTATCGTTTTCGATATTAGGCATAACTATTATCATTTTTTCTCTAGCTCGTGTCAAAGCGACATATAATAGTCTAATCTTCTCACTAATATCTTTTTGTTTTAGCTTTTCTAAGGAAAGAGTCTTAGTAATTAGTTTATTATTAGTATCTACTTCATCAATAATAATACCATAAGTATCATCAAATAAGACATTACTCTTATATTCATCTTTATTAAAGTCTTTATAGAATCCTGCAAAGTAACAGATAGGATATTCTAGCCCTTTAGATTTATGAATAGTCATAATCTTAACACTATTACTATCTTCTTTGCTTATAGCAAGCTTTATCTCTAATTTTTCATTATTAATTTTTTCTAAGTAATCACTAACATCAAGAATGGTAAAATTACTGTTTTCTAAGTTTGTTATTAGATTATAGAAATATTCCATTCTACTAGAGTTGATATCTATATTACCTATTAGAGTAAGTTTATCTAGATAGTTTAGTTTATCTAAAATATTTTCTAAGTAAATAACAGGGGTTAATTCCTCGATATTTTCTAATATTTCTTTAAATAGTTTAAAAACTGTAGTCTCTTTATAAGTGTTATTAATTAAACAATGATAGATTTCATCATCGGTATATGAGAAAAGAAAACTTCGAGCGACGGATGTAAAGGCAAGACGAAATTTGATATCGAAGGTATTAGTAATTATTGCCTTTGCTATTATAAAGAAATTCTTTAGAAGATATAAATCAGTACTACCACTAGTTTTTTCATCTTCATATAGCGTAATAGGTAGGCCTAAATATTCAAAAACTTGTTTATAAGTAGTAAAATCAGTCGCTCTATCTAATAAAATAACAAAGTCTCGATACTCTATTTCTCTTAGGATATCTTCATCTTTATCATAGACTAAGTACTTACTATTTATTTTTTCTTTAATGTCATTAGCGATGATAAAAGCTTCTTTTTCTAGTTTACTGTACTCTTTATCTTTAACATCATAAGTATATATCTCTAAGTAGTTATTATTAGATGTTTTTGCACTTGTCTCATATGTCATATTACCAAAGACCATGGCATGGCCATTATTATAGTCTGCTTCTCCTAAGTAATCATCCATGATATGAGAAAAGAATAGATTAATATCATCTAAGACTTCTTTTCTACTTCTAAAATTTTTAGCAAGGTCTATTACCCTACCACCCTTTCCTTTTTTATAGTTATCATATTTATCTTTAAAAATAGAAGGATTGGCATTACGAAAGCGATAGATTGACTGTTTAATATCACCAACCATATAAACATTATCATGAGAAATATAACCAATAAATGTTTCTTGAATATCATTAGTATCTTGATATTCATCTATTAATATTTCTTTAAAAGAATTCTTTACTTCTTCTCTAATCTCTAAATTATCACGAACTAAACTAATGGCAATTTTTTCTATATCCATGAAGGTGTAGTAATTGTTTTCTTTTTTATATAAAGTAAAGCGTCTATCTAATTCTTTAACTAGTTCTAATATTACAGAAATATATTCTTTAGTCTTAATAATACTTGTTTTAATATCATCTATACTTTCATATATAACTAAGTCTTTAAATTCATTTAAAAGGTCTTTTAAATTTTCTAAAGTCTCTTTATCGACATCTTCTTTACCTTTTCTAGAACTAGGTAGTTTTTCTACTAAAGTATTTCTCATTCCTTCATATGTATTATCACTTTCAATAAAGTCTTTAAAGATATCTTGTAAATCACTTAAGTATTTATCAGATACTGTACTTCTAACTTCTTCATATAGGTTTATAATTTCTGATTTTTTGGTATGAAGAAGTTCTAAATATTCACTAATATATTTATCTATTACTTCATCACTATAATATTTAGATATATAAGTATCAATAAAATCTTGTTTATCTAATTTTAAATCCAAAGTAGCATCTAGTTCTAGTATTCTCTTTTTAATTGTTTTATCGTCTTTAAGACAGAACTTAGTAATAAGATTAAGAAAGTCTTTAGGACATTTATCGTAATAGTCTAAAAATATTTCATCTAATAATTCTTTTTTTGCAAGATCTAAAATACTAGATTCAGCGATTGTTATAGATTGTGATAAATGGATAGTATCAGCATATTTTTTTACTAGAGCAAGGGAATATGCATCAAAGGTCGTAATATAACTACTATCAAGTAAATCTAGCTCATCGAATAATTCATTTTCTTTAAGTTTCTTTCTAACACGTTCTTTCATTTCAAGAGCTGCTTTATTAGTAAAGGTTAAGATTAAGAGTTCATTGATATGGGTACCTTCTTTTATTTTTCTTAAAACACGCTCTGTTAAAACTGCTGTCTTACCTGAACCTGCTCCGGCACTGATTAATAGGTTTGTTCCCTCTAAATCTATCGCTTTTTGTTGTTCCTCTGTAAATTTAGGCATAATCTAATCATCTCCTTTCTTTTCAAGATAAACATAGTCACTGGCCGTTACAAAACATACTTCTTTAAAAGGACAGAACTCACAAGAAATGTTTTTGTTATTGATTATTTTAGGAGCGATTTTAAAGTCATTATTATCTATTATTTCAAGAGACTTTGCTAAGGCTTTGCTAATACTATTTAGCATATCTTCTAGTTCACTATTACTTAATATTTTACTTCTACTAGATAGTTCGCCATCTTTTTTAACACTTAATCCTTTAACAAAGGAATCAGTTTCATAATCTTCATCTAAGTAGGAAAGAATTATTTTATCATCTGTAGTATATCCTACTAATTTTAGATTCTTAGCCCACTCTTCTTTATCTTTATAGTTTTGTAATAAGTACTGATAAAAGAAACCAACAAAGGTAGCATTTTTAAATAAATTACTTTTATTTATTAAGTATATATATAAAGGTAGTTGCAAATATAGTCCTTCACTTAAATAATCTAAGTTTAAAGTAGCGCTTCCTGTTTTATAATCAAAGACAGCGTAATAAGTCTTATCATGGAATTCTTTAAATAATATTTTATCAATAAACCCTTTTAGAGTGGCATGATTACTAAGAGGAATTTCTAATCTTTTCTCTCCATAAAATTCACTAAGAAAACTTCTTTTTTCTTGTTCTTTATTATAACTAACTATTTCTTTTAATTCATTTTCTAATCTTTTAAATAAAACAGTCTCGGATTTTTCTAATGGATTATCATTTAAGGCTCTACTTAGAGATTTTTCAAAAGAAAAATTATCACTATAACTATCCTTTAAGACACTATGAAAGATATTACCTATTTTAGTATTAAAACTACTTTCAAAGTTATCTAGTTTTAAGATGTATTTTAAGTAATATTTAAAAGGGCATTTAGCAAGGTCATCAATACTAGAATAAGATAAGCTGTAAGGAGTAATAGATTTATTAATACCTTTAAACTTATGGTCAAAGCTTGTATATTTACTAGTATCTACATTGGTAGTTAAAAAGTCAAAGTCTTTATCTTTTTCATGATATTTATAATAAGTGTCTAAGACGGTACTAGTTATATAATTATTAAAATCTTTACTATAATTGTAATTGTAAGAAATTTCATCTATTTCTTCTAAGTTAAATTCATTTAATAAGCTAGATTTAACATATTCACTAGTTAGAGATGTTAATTTATAGGATATTGTAAGATTTTTAATAGTTCCTAAGACTTTAATTAAATTATTCTTACTTATTTTATTTTTAATAATGGAAGTATTTAAATTACATTTTTTCTTTAGATTATCACTTAAGTACTCTTCATCTTTATAAATTTTAGGTAAGAAGTTTTGATTAAAACTTAAAACAAATAAGTACTCATCATCATTAATTAAATAAGGAACTTCTATCGCTTCATTTAAGACTTTAACTTTCTCTACTAACTCTACATTATCTAAATAAGTATTTTTCAATCTTTCTTCTAATAAAATATCATAGTACTTACTATTTTTAGCATAACTTAAATCTTCTTCTATTTTCATAATTTTAGATTTTAGATTAATATCTTTAATATGATTAATATCTTTATCTTTTAGATATTCTTTAATACTTATTAAAGAAGTTATTTTATTAGTAGATTTTAAATATAAAGGTATATCAAACATCTTAAAAATAGTTTTAAGTAAATAGTTATAACTATTATCAATACCTGCTAAGAAGATTTTATTATAACTAATTCCTTTACTATTAAGTTCTCTTATTTTTAAAGCTGTACCAATAATTTCATCTTTCATAGAATGATATTTATATACTTTATCTATGGATAAGGAACTTTCGATATTTAGATAATTAGTATTAATACTATCAAGCATATTTTTCTCATAGGGTTCTAACATACTATATCCTAATATATAAACGCTTTTAGTTAATAGATAATCTTTATACCCTTTATCAAATATTAAAAAATTATTATCTTTTAAATCGTAATATAAGTTTTTTAGATTATTTAATTTTGTTTCTTTATATTCTTTAGTTAAATCTATTTTATAAAGGTTCTTTAGCATTGTTTTTAAGACGTTTATATTTTCATTAGTTTTATCTAATAGATATAGTAAAGCTTCTTCTTTTATATCAAAAAAATAGTGTTTTTCTACTTCTTCTAAGCTGATAAAAGTAATATTATAGATTTTGTTATCAATAGAAAGCTTTTCTAATAGTTTTAATTTTAAACTATTAGGTACGATATAAATAGAGTTATCAGTAAATTTAAATTCCATATCAACACCTCTTTTATTAGGATTAAAGAAAGAAGCGATTATCCTTCTTTCTTTAACTCTTTTAATTTCTCTACACTTAAACCTGTATTTTTAGATACTACTTCTATAGGTATGCCATCTTTATCATCTCATTATCATATACTACTCCAAATTTATCATCAAGCCCTAGTCTTTCTAACTCATCCACAATCTTATGCCTCCTATTGTTATTAGCTATTTAATTCTTTTAGTAAATTATTTATCTCTTCTTCACTTAAATTTGTTGCCTTAATTATATTTTCTTTAGATATACCCATATTAAGAAGATTTTTAGCAATTTCTATTTCTTTTGCCTTAGCACCCTCTTCTAGTCCTTCAGCTTTACCAGCTTCCTTACCATCATCATATCCCCAATTACGCGCGGTATTAATCATTTTTTTCTGCATCATCTCATTATCATAAACAACTCCAAATTTATCATCAATTCCTAATCTTTCTAACTCATCCACAATCTTCAATGCCTCCTTATCATCTCCTGCTATTTCTCTTAACTCTTCATAAGAAGTAGCAGTAAATAAAGATAAATATGCTTCTTCTTTATTGTCTCCATTATATCTTATTCCCTTGTAATTTTCAAGATACACTTCGTATATTTCAAAATCTTTTATTTCTCTATTAGTTACCTTATCCATTAAATAGAATGAACCTTTACTGACATAAGGATGCTTTTCTTTATTAAAGTTTATTTGAATGACTTTCTTCTTCTTAATATCTTCACCACTATTTAGACTTTTAGCAAGCAAGGAATATATATATAGTCTATCTTTATATTTTGTTTCTTCACTAGGAAACTGATTCATCTCTATTGATATAACTATATCAACCAGATTGCTTACAAGTAATATATCTAAACGATAATCGCGTTTTTCATTACCACTATTAAGTTCAGCATCATATAACTCAAAATCCTTAATATCCATATTTATAATAGGTTTAATAATAGTATTAAAGAATTCTTTATAGTCTTCTATTTTAAAGAAATGTTTAAAGGTAGTGTCTGATAAAAGACTAATAAATCTTTTCTCTTTCTTTTCTTCTTTCATAAATACCTCCAATAATTTTTAATATTTCTACGTAGATGCCTACACTCTAACACATGGAGGAAATTAATGCAAAAAGGGAATTTTGTAAATTCAATCAAAAAAGGGCCCAGATTTTAAATCCTCTCCTAGAGAATTTTCAAAATCTAAGTCCTAAACTATACTCAATTTACAAAAATCATACTTTTTTATTTATTTACTGTTTTTATCTTTATATATTAGCTTTTATTCTCTTTAATATGCTGTTTTATTTACGATAAGTTCTAGCATGTCCTTTTTCAGGAGCTTCTATTTCTAGACCTAAATAATCTTCTCTTGTAATATTTGCTTTCAATCTCTTTAAAGTACTTAATGAAAGTTTATCTATGTTGTTTAAGTCAAATACTTCTATTTCGCTTTCTTCTTGTTCTTGTGGTAATGTTCTTTCTTTTTTTCTAATGATGCTTGCAATAGTTTCTTTATCACTATGACTTACTTTTTCAAAATGATTGCTATTTTCAACATCTACTTCATTAAGAATATCTTTATTATTTAGTAAGTAGTCTTCTTTTTGAATTTCATTAATTTTAAATGCTGTAGAAAGAGTCTTTACCTCTTCATAAACTGTACCTATAATAAGCGCTCCACTTGATATTATAAATGGTATATGAATCATGTCAAAAGATGTTATCAATGATGGTGCTATACCACTTAAAACACTTGATGTGGCTACTAGTAAAGCACTAACACCAAACATCCAAGTTCTATTTTGATGTTTTAAATGTTTATCTTTTAGAGTTGATAATTCTTTTTTATTTTCTTCATGTTGATTAAATAGTGTTTCTAAAAGTTTTATTTCATTTTCTTTAATAAAAGTATATCTAGGATGAGAATTATCAGCCATTGTACATACTATTTGACCTTCATCTAATTTTCCTACTGTTTTAAAATTCTTTAAATAAAGATTACTATTTTTATCTTCTTTTCTAATTGGTTTCATAATGTTACACCTCCAAAGTAAAATAATGCCTTTATTTTATCACAAATTTAAAAAAATGCAACAAAAAAAGCTTTTTTACTAAGCTTCTTCTTTTTCAGTCATATCTACAACTGTTTTACCTTTATAACTTCCACATTTAGGACAAACACGATGAGCTTTAAT
>CALWAJ010000011.1 GCA_944373065.1 uncultured Bacilli bacterium | reverse complement strand
AAGATAATACAGTCATAAAACAAAGTATAAAAGCAAATAAAAAAATAGAAAATACAGAAATAGTAACTATTACAGTTACAAGAAATAATAATAACGAAACTGACAATAACACTAATAACGATGATGAAACATCTAACGAAAATAAAGAAAATTCTACTTCTACTGATGAAGTAAATCAAAACCAAGAAAAAGATCTACAAAATTAAGTAGATCTTTTCTAATACATAGATACTTCTACAACATCAAAAGTAGCATTTTGCATCGCTTCTAAATCTTCACTACTAACATAAGTAAAGATATCAAAATCTTGACTTTGATTAGCACCTAAACTATTAGCATAAACATAATCAGTATCAATCCTACTACCACTTGCATCAACCGCTTCAATTTGAATAGTAAATGATTTAACATCATCAGTCTTATTAGTGACAGTAACAGTTAGTTTAGAATCAATTAATCCATATTCACCTAAACTACCTTCAAAAGTACCAATACTAACATCAACATCCCTGCCAAGAATCTCTTCAGTATTATTACCAGCAGCATTATCTAAATCATCAGATACTTTATCTAAAGACTCAGCCCAACTACTCTGCAAAGATAATGTAATAACAACAGATAAAATTCCTAAGATTAATCCAGCTATCGCTTTACCTTTACTTGCCTTCTTAATTAAAGAAACAATAGCAAATACAAATGCAAGTATTCCTAAGAAAAAAGATGCATTATTTAAAATTGGAATAAATGATAAACAAATGCCAATGATACCTAATACTAAAGCAGCAGTAGCAAAACCACTCCTTTTTTCTTTTAAGTCTTTAAAATCTTCATCCATAATTATTTACTCCTTTCCACCACTATTATATAATAAAATAATCTTGCAGTAAATAGTTCGTGTGAATATTTTGCAGTAAATAATATCATACCTATATTAGGAGGTATGTATGAAAATAAAATTTGATAACTTAAAAGACTTACTTATTTTTAACATTAAGTATTATCGATATGTAAATAATTATTCTCAAGAAAAACTAGCAGAACTATCAAAACTCAGCCCAAGATATATAACAGATGTAGAAAGAGGTCTTCACTGCCCAACTATCCCTAAATTAGAAAGTATTGCCAAATCTCTTAATATTGAACCTTATATCTTATTTATGAATATAGATAGAGAGAAATCTATAATTAATAAGATGAATAATAATAGACAATACAATCAAAAATAATTTTATTTTTCTATAAAATATATTAAAATATAAAAGAGGAGAATAAAATATGAATGTAGAAAACATTAAAAAAATAATCACCCATCTTCATCTTGATGGCTCTCTTGATATAAATCTTGCTATAAAATGGGCTCATGAAGACGAATATAATTTAACAGACAAAGAAATAATAAGAAACCTACAAGTAGATAAAAGCTGTCACAATTTAAATGACTATTTAGAAAAATTCTCTCTAGCTTGTAATCTCTTACAAACTAAAGAAAGACTAGAAGAATCTACATATGCCCTATTAAAAAAATTGCATAATGAAAATGTCATTTATGCTGAAATAAGATTCGCTCCAACTAAACATCAAGAAAAAGGATTAAATCTTGATGAAATAATAACAAGTGTTATAAAAGGTATGGAAAAAGCGAAACAAGAAACAAAAATTGAAGGTGGAATAATTCTTTGTTGTATGCGTGATAACAGTAAAGAAAAGAACTTAGAAGTTGTAAATTATGCTAAAAGATATTTAAACAAAGGTGTAGTTGGAATAGACCTAGCAGGAGCTGAGGCTCTTTATAAAACTAAAGAGTTTAAATATATCTTTGATAAAGCTAAAGAGTTAAATATTCCCTATACAATTCATGCTGGTGAAGTAGATGGAATAGAAAGTATAAACTGTGCTTTAGATTTTGGTACAAAAAGACTAGGACATGGTATAAGATGTATAGAAGATAATAAAACTTTAGAAAGAATAAAAAAAGAGAATATTCTTCTAGAAATATGTCCAACTAGTAACTTTCAAACAGAAGCAGTAAAAGGAAAACATCCTTTAGAATTTTTGTATAAAAACAACATAAATATATCAATTAACACTGATAATGACACAGTTTCTAATATTAATATAAATGAAGAATATAAAAATATCTTAAATAATACAACTTTAACTATAAATGATTTAATAAAATGCAACTATAATACAATTGACTATCTTTTTGCAAGAAAAGAGATAAAAGAAAGACTAAAAAAAGACATCAAAATTTAATGTCTTTTTATGTTTCTACAGGATCAAAATTACCATAATCATAAACAATAAAATCAGTCATACTTCTTTCATCAAACTCCCCAACAGCAGGCGGATCTCCCAATTCATATAAATACTCTTTACCCCAACTGGAAACTATAAGTTTATTATCCTCTGTAATCCCCACTACAGTCATAGCATGGCCACCTATATTTGACTGATAAACATCATCATATTTACCATTCCCATCTACATCTTCTGGATAATATAAAGTAAAATTCCTAGCACCAATTATAACCTGTTTACCTTCATTCAAAAAAGTTCTAAAATCATCAATAGTTATAGGAGCATTCAAAGGAGTGCCCTCAGGAACTTCATACGACATTTGACTTCTAAATTCTTCATATCTTTCTGTACCAGGTTCAAGTCTAATATTTGTACCTATAGACGAATAATCAATTTCTAAATCAATTCCTTTTTCAGCTAAATACATTGACATAATTGATGAAACATCACCAAGCCATGAACCATCCATCCCCTCATAAGTAAAATCATTATCGTCTAAAGCAGCATCTCCTGCCTGATTATTTTTAAGTGCTATCTCTTCTTCTGTGTTTCCAATCGCTTCTTCTAAAGTACTAAACCCTTTTTTATTTTTAGCATAATAAAGAAAAAAGTCTAAAAATAAATATTCATAGTTATAATCCTTATCCATTTTATGTCCACTTACTTGATTACTTCTTAGATCATATGGAGGAAAACCAAATCTTGCATAAAAATCCAACTCATCGTGTCCTGATGCTTCATAAGCTCTTAATATTGTATTTATCGCTGCAATATATCCACATCCTACAGAATTCATTCTATAAAATAATAATTCCAAATTATCTGCCGATAAATCTGCTTCTGGATAATACTTTGTAATTATCTCTCTAATTTTTGGATCTTCAATATAATTTTCAATATTTGTAATTAATTCACCTTGATTACCACCGAATTCAGTATAATAATCATTATTTGGATCAAATATCCCATTATTATTTGGTAAATTAATATTAGATACATTTACAATCTCTGGTGTACTACTATCATATCCATTTACTGTAGCATTACTAACTATATCTTTTATCTTATTTCCTGAAGTATTAACCGTTTTACTCGTAATATCATAATTTAACTTTGTATTATTACTTATCTTAGATACAAGTTTCATCGCTTCACCCCCTATACCATCTTAGAAGTAAAAACAACGCCTTCAATATTAAAATTATTTTTAATACTATCTTGAATCTCTACTTTAAAAGTATTTAAAAATTCTCGTTGTTTTTTTAAATTAATAATAAACTCATCATCAGTTAAAGATTCTGAATTTCTTCCATAAACAAGTTCTAATACTATTGAACCATTATTAACAATTCTATCTGGTAAAGCAGGTAAATATGTTACTGTCTTAACTCCATCTCTTTTAAGTACATCTTTACATGTGCTAGAAATTATATCCAACACTTCCTGATCAACACTATCTTTATCTTTTAAAATATCTAAATATTTTATATCTAATTTTTCAACATAAAATTGATTTAAACAATAAAAGTATTTAGATCTTATATTAGACTTTTCAATAACTTTTAGCCATGAAGTAGATGGTGAAAAATATAAATTACTATCTTCTATTTTTTTATCCAATTCTAAAAACTTAAGTCTTTGATTTAAAAGTTCTTCAAAACCTTTTTTATATAGATTTAAAACTTTTCTATAAGATGAATAATCCTTATCTTTAATTAATCCTTTACTAACCGCTAATTCTCTTCTTTTCTTCTGCCATTTTTCATCATTCATATAATCACCATTTAATAAGATTTACCTTTCTCAAATCCCATAATATGAATATCAACATCATATTCAAAGGCTTTAGGTAATCTATCTAGATAAATAGAACCTTCTTGTACTGTTGTATAATCATCCATATTATTCAATGTTCTAAGCTCATGTGAAAGATTCTCACCACTTTTAATTCTTTTTAAACAGCTAGAATCTTCTAGACTATAATCATTAGTATATGCTTGAAACCTTGCTAAACCTTCTACAACAATATTTGTAAGATCATATCTATCATCTAAATTTAAATCCATATTATTAAAATTATCAATAGGAACAGCAACGGTAACTGACGTAATATTCCTACCATTTATAGCATTCTCAACATCTGAAGGACATAATCTATTATCACTACTAGTAGTATCATGAACACCTTTTTGAATAGTAACAAGAGAATCTTCTAATGATCCAACAGAACTTGCAAAAGCTGCTGCTAAAGCATCAGAGTAACTATTTCCATCATTATAATTAGCAATAACTTTAGGCTTTGTATCAACATATGGAGTAAAAGAAACAACTGTTTCTGTTCCATCTAAATCTAAAGAAGAAATATCTTCCCACTTAAAATCAAGCCCAACTTCTTCAAGAGGTTCACCTATTTTCTCCTCAATATTATTAGTAATACCATCATTAACAAAGACAACATTAAGACTAGATAAAGAACTAACACTTGTATTTATTTTATAAGTCTCATCAAAATCATTTACATCTACATTAGTACTAGTATCATTCTCTTTATCTTTAACAGGATTATATAAAAATCCTCCTAAGAAAACAGAAGCAGTCGCTAAAATAGCCCCCGTCATTTTAAGTCTTTTAATCATAAACTTCTTAGCTCTTTTTCTCTCAATTTTTTCTCTTGCAACATTATAATAAATAACTTTTGTATTAATATTATCTACATTCTTAACTCTTCTCACATTTCTTTCCATAATAACATCTACTTTCTTTTTGTATTATTAACAAGTACATTTAAAAGACCAATAACTTCTCCTAAACCATATATTAAACTACAAAAAACAAAACTAGCAAGCCAAAACAAAAGTGTTAAAGATAAATTATATTCTGTTTTTGTACAAGTTGAAAATATATTTGAAGTTTCACTACAAGCAGGAAACAAATTTCCTAAAATAATACCTGTAACAAATAAAAATATAAACAAGCATACTGCTAACTGTTGATAAAAATTATAATTACGTTTCTTTTGTACTTCATTACTTATTTTCTTTAACTTTGGTAATTCTTTTCTTTCTTCATCTATCTCATCAAACAAATCTTTCATTACTCATCACCTTCCCCTTTCTTTTTTGTAGTTTTACTTTTATTAGTAGTACTTTTTTTCTTTTTTACATCACTACTATCTTTAACTTCTTCTTTAGTATCCATCTTAACAACTTCATTACTCTTATCTTTTTTATGTTCAATATATTCTTTATACAAGTAAATATATCTTACTAATAAAAATTCATACATTGCTTCCAACAAATAAACAACAACATCTTCAAAATTACCTACAGAAATTAAAGAAACAATCAAATCGATAACTATAATAGCAATTAATAAATAAAAATATTGTATATTTTTAATTTCTGCTAAAGGACTATCAGTAAGTTTTAAATCTTTACCTATTGCAGTATCACTGAAGAAAGAATACCCAAAATACAATGTAAGAATAACATTAAAACTTAATGATAAAATTGAAGAAAAGCCAAATGATTGAAATATTGTAAATAAACTAGCAAAAGTTGTTAAAAAATAGAAAACAAACATTATAACGTTTAAATAATCAAAGTATTTCTTACCAAATTTAACCCTAATTAAAATAAAATAAATTAAACTTAGTAAATATATACTATTATGATTAATAATTGATCTAAAAATGTCAGTTGCCCCCAAATGACTTTGAATAGCAAAGGACTGGGATAAAATTATTAAAATTATTAAAAGCCCAATTATAATAAAAGTTATCATACTAGGACTATCAAAAAAATCTTTTTCTTTATTATTCATCTATATCATCACCTCATATATTAGTATTATAACACGAAAAAAAGAAACAAAAAAGAGCATAATTAACATTCTAGTCAACTAATACTCTTTTTCTATAAGCTTTCTTCTCTAAAACATCAAAATCTTTTTTAATATCTTTCAAACTATTATATTTTTCACCATACTTATCCATTACAAGTTTAATAAATAATTTTTCTTCATAATAACCCCCTAGTAAATCTTTACCATTTTTAGTTAATGAATAAACATCTTTAACATCAACATTACTACCACTTAATTCATCAAAAGTCCAATTATTAACTCTATATATACTATAGTTTTTTTCAGTAATGTCTTGTCTATAAATCAAATAACTACCACATTTTAAAGTAACAAGCTTTTTATCATCTTCAAATTCAACCTTAGATTCATAATAATCACAAAACTTATCACCACTAAAATTGTTTTTAACTTCACTAACTAGTCCATCATCGATTAATTCATATAAATAAACTACGCTACTAGCTTTTCTATATTCATAATCAATAGCATTAATACCAATAGTCTTAGCATTGTATCTAAAGACTTCTCTTTTTTCTTTCTCACCATTTCTAATTGCTAATACTAAAAGAATAGATGCTAATATTAAACAAACTACCACTACTGTTAAAAACTCATAACTACCTTTTCCCTTTTCATCTAATATTCTTCTCATATTCCTTCAACTTTCCTTCAATACTATCATCAACACTAGCAAGTGTATTTATACATATTTTCAAAGCTGTATCATAACTACCTTTAAAAAACAAACTACTTGCTTTCTCAAGTCCCATATCTATATCTTCGTGTAAGAATCTATATCTATTACCATATACTATAGCCATCTCTGTTAATTTTGCCTTATTAATCATATTAAGAGTAGTATTATAAAGTTTTAAAACTAAATCTCTAGCTGTATCTACTCTCGTATTAAGGGTTTTTATAACAATAGGTTTCTTAGATAATTCTTTTACAACTTCCAAAATAGCTTCATTCGCTTCATTAAGCTCAACAAAATAGTTATCACTAATTATAGGTAACTTAAACTCTCTCATCTTCTCTTTACATTCTTTTAACAACTTATCAATCTCTTCAAGCTGTTCTCTAGCTCTTTGCTCATCTTCATACATATTACCAAGACTTTTCAAAGCTACATCCAAAGTTGATTCTGTCTGTTTAAGTCTCAAAGTAAGTTCATCTACTTCTTTCGTAACTAAAGAATATGGAGTTGCTTTATTTTTAACACGATTAATAATATTTTTATAATCATCTTTTATAGATGTTAAATCTTTATTAACTTCATAAATAATATTAACATCTTCTTCATTAAGATCATACATATTCTTAATATCATCTAACTGTTCATAAATATCTGTAACAACTTTATCAGTCTTTTTAAGTTTTTTAGCAAAATCTCTAATACCTTCTTCATAAACTTTACGAGAAAGTCTTTCTTTTTCAAAATCCACAAAAATACTATCTAAATAATCTAATATTGTCTTAAGTTCAAACATACAATCTTCAAGATTTAAAACTTTAATTCTATCAAGAATAGTATTAACATTTTTACGTGACTCTTCTAAATTATAATCAAGATTCAAATATTCAATAGGATATCCTTTTTCAATCATATCTTTAGAAGTATCTTCAATCTCTTTTATTCTTTTAGGAATCAATTGCCGACACATAAGCATTAAATCAGGAACTTCTGATACAACTATATTCATATGTTCAACCATAGTATCTAAAGCTTTAACAATATGAACGACATCACTATACATATTTTCATCCATAGCTTTCTCAAACTCTAAGAATCTTTTTTCTATATTTTCAAGTTGTAATTCAATCGCTTCTGCCATATCTTCATAAAGATTTTTATGATCATTATATTCTTTATTTAAAGCTCTATATTTTGTTTTAAGCTTACTAATAATACTACGATACTTCTCTTCACTTAAAGTAATCTCTTTTATTTGTTCAAGTAAATCATTAGCTTGTTCCCTTACTTTATATACTTCCATCTCACATTTAGCAATTCTAAACTTAGCCGTTTTATATTCTTTCTTATCAAGCAAAGTATCTAACTCAATAAGCATATCATCTATTTTAGGTAATTCTTCATTTTTTATAGTATCAAATCTATCTTCCCACTTTTGATATTTCTCTTCCATCTTTTCATTTTTTATAATAGGCTCTAATTTAGAAAGTTCTAAAAGAACAGGAGTACTACCAATTAAGTTTTTTTCACGCTCTAGTTCATCATATATATTTTGAAAATACTTTTTATGTTTTCTTTTAAGTAAAGTGATAATGATAATAACTACAATTAAAAGAATTATAATAGCAGTAATAACAAATAACAAAGTACCACGCATCTATATCATCACCTCTACTATAACATCATAACATAAACTATATTTTTTTGCTACTAAAACTTGACAAAAACACTATTTCATAATATGATATTAGAGCATATTTACTTGAAACAGCAATTGTTTTACTTTATTCAATGTGTTTTCGAGAATCTTAGTAACTTTTGTGCTGGAAGGTGAAAGAAATACTCCCTGAATAAATGGTGAAAACGATAATCAAGGAAATGTGAAATATAAAGAAAGGAGAATATTATGGCAAGATATACAGGACCAAGTTACAAACAATCAAGACGTGTAGGTTTTTCTTTAACTGAAACTGGTAAAGAACTTGCAAAAAGACCATACGGACCAGGACAACATGGAAATGCTAGACATGGTAAACCAAGTGACTATGGCATACAATTAAAAGAAAAACAAAAATTACGTTTCATGTATGGTGTTAATGAAAAACAATTTAGAAAGACTTTTAATGAAGCTGCTAAAATGCCAGGTGTACATGGTACTAACTTCTTAATTTTATTAGAGTCTCGTCTAGATAATTTAGTATATCGTATGGGATTCGCTACTACTCGTCGTGGAGCAAGACAACTTGTAAACCATGGACACATCACTGTAGATGGTAAGAAAGTAGATATTCCATCATACAGAGTTAAACCAGGTAGTGTTATTGCATTAAAAGAAAATTCTAAAGATCATAAAGCTGCTAATGAAGCACTATCTAAAGTTAATAAACGTGTTGAATATGTAACTTTTGACGAAAACAAAAAAGAAGGTACATATGTAAGATATCCTGAAAGAAATGAACTTAACATGGATATCAATGAATCATTAATCGTTGAATTTTATAACAAGTAAAAAACTGCATCATTGCAGTTTTTTTACTTTACCATTTTCTTTAATATATTCATATAAAGAAATAAAATTTTCAATTTGTTCTTGTAAATAAGGTAAAGGTATTTCTCCTTTAATATTTTTTAATAAATCTATAATATCTACACAATTAATTAAATCAGAAATAGTAGTATAAGAAAAAGCATTTTCATCTATATAATTAACCGCATCTGTTGTTTTATCCATAAGTGCATTAACTGATTCTATATCTTTTCCTGAAGGAATAAAACCACCATAAATTCTAGAAACATCACCTTTTTTAGTACGATAATTAACATTATAATTTCCTGCATTTTCTCTTAATAAATACATTCTTTTAATTTTTCCATTCATCTTATGAATACGATAATCAACATAACACTTTTCTACTAAATTATCTCTAATTAAAGCTTGTACAAATAAAGAACGATTATTAACTACAGGACTAATATATTTAATAGATACTTTATTTTCCTCTTTATCTTTAGATATTTCTAAATTAGGATTTTTCACTTCAATGTTATTTTTACTATTTAGAAAAGAAATTTCTCCACTTTTTAATTTAAAGCCATCTCTTAATACATTATAACTAAACTTATAAGAATTACCATTAGGATTCTTAGTCCTTTTCGAAAATCTAACATCACCATCAACATTAAAAGTAATCTCTCTTTCACTAGTCTTTGAGTTAATATTAGACCATGTAACCGCATCTACTTTATTAAACATTTCATCTATTGGTACATCCATATATTTCTTAGGGATGCCCATTTCATTAAGATGATTCTCATCATATAAATAATGTAAATCAGAATAATCAACATGTTCTAAACTTTGTAGCCAAGTCTGCCTCCAAGAAACTAAAGTATCCTCACAATTTTTAATTTCTTTTAAAATTAAAGGTATAATCTCATTATATTTCTTATTACTACAACAATATGTATCCATACTCATATAATGATATTCTCTTTTATACTTAAAACCATTATATTTAGACAAATCTATCTTATTAATTAAATTAATATAAACATTATTTTTATCATAAAAGTAACGTCCTAAAGAATCTACTAACTGTTCAATAAATTTATACATATCTAAGTCATCATCAAATTTCTTTTCATCGAGTTGCAATGTTACTTCTAAATCTTTTTCATCACAACTAGTACCAATATAAGTAGCACCAACTCCTATATCATCACCTTTTACAATCATATAAGCTTGATGATCACTATCTTCACTATAAATTATAGGACACTGTAAAACTGAATTAAGCAAATCAGTATTTATATTCTTTAATTGCTTCATTATATCATTATATTTTTCTTCATATTTAACTAAACTATACTGATAATTATCTGTCCCATTTAAACTTATACTCTTATATTTCATTTCAAAACACCTCTTGTGTGATTAATATACCATTTATTTTAATAAAGTACAATCAAATTTTTCTTGAATAATAGAAATAACTTCATAACCTGCTACTATCAATATAGATTTATCTTTTGGAAGAGATTTAACAAAACTAATTATCTCTTCCTTTTCATCATTATCTAAACTATGAGTTCTCTCTACTATTAACTTATCACCAACAAGAATAAGAGCACTTCCAAAGTCTTTTAACAAGTATGATGTATAACATAAATCAAAATCCATAGCATTATTTCTTAACTTTAATTTTTTACCAAATTGTACTCCTTCCTCACTTAAAGGGGGATTATTCTTACCACTAGTATCCTTATCTTCCTTAAAACTATTAACTAAATAAATCATTATTTATACCACTCTTCTTCTAAATCTTTATTATATTTTAAGAAATAAGTACGATAATCTTTATTATTACTACCAAGGTCTTTTGATGATGATGCTCCCCCTACTAAATAACCATCAGAAAGATTAATTACATTGCTAAAATAATCAACGCCTTTTCCATTAAAAACTTTTTTAGATAATTCTTTCAAATTATCATTATATTTAGCAATAATACCTCTATAATCTAAATAATTATATGTATCAGTAGATTTATCTTCATCTATTTTATATGTATGACCAACAACTACTAAATTATCACCATCTTTAATTATTTTATTAAATCTAGCATTATTATTTTTACTAAGAGTAACTTCATCTTCTACTTCACCATTACTATTATATTTAACAATTAATCCTTCTGTAACTTTATCTTCGTCTTTAGCATCTATATTAATAGTTTTAGAACCCGCTACAAAGAAAGAATCACCAACTTTTACAATAGAACTAAAACCAACTGTATCCGTATATTCATAACTCTTAGCAAATACTTTTTCTCCATCTAATGTATATTTAGCAATTAAACCATAACGAGTTGCGTCTTTACCAACTAGATAAATATAATCTCCATCTATAATAGCATCATTAAAATTCCCAGACTTACTTCCACCATAATTTACACGCCATTCTTCTTCTAAATCAAAATTATATTTTATCATTAAAGCTCCAGCCTTAGGATCATTCCCAATAACCATATTTTGTAAAATACTCTGTCCTATTACAATAAAACCATCATCTACTAATAACACTTTATTAAAGGTTGTATCACCTGATATTTGAATAGTCTTAGTGTCTTTTTGCCTACCATTTTTATCATACAATACAATTAATCCATCTGTTGCATTATCATCAACTTGCTCTTTACTAAATTGAGCACCACCTACTGCAATATAACCATCACTATATTCAATGACATCGCTAAAGTATGAAGCATAACCTTTAGTATAAGCACTTTCAAACTCTATTTTAAAATCTTTATTGTATTTAGCAAACTTAGCTTTATTATAATCTTTCTCATAGTCATTAAAATCACTTTTTTTAAAGTCACTATTACCAACTACAATATAGCCATTATCAGCTTTTTTAAAACTATTTAAAGTATCAGTATAAACAATAGAATTACTTCTATTATAGTAAGAAAGTGAAATATATCCAAGCTCTACGACAATAATAGCAATACAGATAATAATAATTACTTTTAACCATTTAACTATTCTTTTCTGATCACTATTTAATTTCTTGTTATTCTTCATTACTTCCTCCAAAACATGCAATAAAGTACTTCTTCTTACCACGTCTTACTACTACATATTTATTATCTATAGCAATATCTTTATTAATAATAAAATCTAAGTCATTAATTTTCTCTCCATTAATACTAATACTATTATTATTAACAAATTCCCGAGATTCTCTTTTACTACTACAAATACTTGTATTAACAAGAAAATCTACTATATTCATATCACTTTCTATAATAATTTTATCAAGTCCTTTAAAAGCCATTTCTATCTCTTTACTAGTAAGATTCTTAATATCACCACTAAATAAAGACTCACTTATCTTAACAGCTTCTTTATAAGCTTTGTCTCCGTGTAAATCTGTAATAATACATCTAGCTAAAGCCTTATGAGCTTCTCTTAATTCTGGATGTTCCATATTAGATTTCTCTAATTCTAAAATTTCATCTACACTTAAGAAAGTAAATATTTTAAGGTAACTAATAACCATTTCATCATCTACATTTATTAAGTATTGATATAATTCATAACTAGAAGTTTTATTTCTATCTAACCACAAAGCATTACCTTCACTCTTACCAAACTTATGACCATATTTATCAAGTACTAAAGGCATAGTAAAGCCATAAGCTTCTTTCCCTAGTTTTTTACGAATCAAATCAATTCCTGTTGTAATATTACCCCACTGGTCACTTCCTTCCGCTTGTAACACACAATTTTTATTTTGATATAACCATAAAAAGTCATAACCTTGAATTAAAGTGTAAGCAAACTCGGCAAAAGTAATACCAGTTTCTAATCTTCTTCTAATAATATCTTTATCAAGCATATAGTTAATATTAATATATTTACCAACATCTCTTAAAAAATCAGTAAATTCATATCCTTTAAACCAATCATAATTATTAACAACTTCAGCTTGACCATCAAATATGTCACTTACTTGTTTTTTAATTCCTTCCAAATTTTTATTAAGCTGTTCTTTAGATATAATTTCTCGTTCTGCTGTAGGACGAGGATCTCCAATAAGACCTGTCGCTCCTCCTACTAAAAGGATTGGATGATGTCCTGCTTTAGCAAGACGTTTAGCCGTAACAAGTGATGAATAATGTCCTAAATGTAAACTATCAGCAGTAGGATCAGTACCCCAATAAAAAGTAATAGGCTTACCATTAAGAAGCTTCTCTAAATCTTCACCCGCTACATCTTTAATTAGTCCTCTCCATTTTAATTCTTCAAATAATGTCATTTTATCCCTCCTAAAAATTAAAAAGTCTCTACAAACTAAGGACGAGTAAACCCGTGGTAAACCACTGTATCCATCCTTATCCCTAGAAACTATGCACTTCATTCTAATTAACGCTTAAGTCACGTTTTTCTCCATCTATGTAACTTCAAAATATAACATTCTTAGTTCACACCTTCCACTAAGTCTCTTTAAAATAATTATATTTCTACTTTT
This sequence comes from uncultured Bacilli bacterium, assembly GCA_944373065.1. Lineage (GTDB taxonomy): Bacteria > Bacillota_I > Bacilli_A > RF39 > UBA660 > Onthousia. The sequence continues at coordinate 7,483 of CALWAJ010000011.1, read as the reverse complement.
AGACTTCATCAAAAATCTATTTAAACTATACCAAAAAAAGATCTATAAGTCAAATAATTCACTGTGACTTATGGCATTCATATATAAAATAAATATAGTTTTTCCTACAAATTATAAATTAATCTAAAAATATAAGTATTATTTTCTATAAAGTAATTTCATAAATCTACTTTTCTTAGTCAAATCATTACTAGAATCAATAAACTCAATACTAAGCTTATCACTACTACAAAATTTAATATCTCTAAGTTTTAATTGTCTAACTAACTCTTTACTAACACCAATAGAACCATCAAAAAACTTAACATCACCTAAAACTCTTTTTATTCTGTCTTTAATTAAAGGATAATGAGTACAACCCAATACTACATTATTAACATCTTTATAATCTTTTAAGTTTTCTTCTAAATAAATATCAACCTTCGCCATATCACCTCGTTCAATAATATCAGCAAGGCCCCTACAAGGAAGTAATATTGTTTTACCATTATCATATTTACGATATAATGCTAAAAACTTTTCACTATTTAAAGTCCCTTTAGTAGCCATAACTAAAGTCTTATCCTGAGGATTATAATCATGAACCATCTTATAAGCAGGTTCTATAGCAATAAATAAAGTATTAGGATATTCTTCTCTTAATCTCTTAACACATATAGCACTAGCTGTATTACATGCTAAAACTATCGCTACACATTTTCTTTTTAAAAGATAATTAACTATATTTTTTACAATACTATAAATCTCTTCTTCACTTTTATCCCCATAAGGATTATTAATCGAATCACTATAATATATAAATTTTCCACAAGGAATTAATTTAATAATCTCACATAAAACACTAACTCCACCAATACCAGAATCAAGTATCCCTATCATACATCATCCTCCAATGTAGTCTTTACAAGATAAAGACCACATGCCTTCGCTGTCGCTCCATTTTTACCTCTTACTTTACTATCTAATATTTCTTTAACATCAGATACTTCTATCTTACCAGTACCTACTTTAAGTAAAGCTCCAACCATATTTCTAACTTGATATCTTAAAAAACCACTACCAACAAATTTAATATCTAAAATATCACCTGTTCTTTTTATTGAAGCTTCATAAATAGTTCTAACACAATTTTCTTTAACAATATTTTCTGTAACAAAAGCTCTAAAGTCATGTTCACCTTCAAAATAATGTATAGCTCCTATCATTTTATCAACTTTAAGAGGATAACAATGTTGATAGACATAATTTCTCATAATAGGATTAAATTCTCCCATATTTATATAATAATGATATTCTTTTTTTAATACATGATACCTTGTAAAATAATCATCTGGCACTTCCATAGCAGAATTTATATGTATTTCCTCTGACAAATTACTATTCATCGCTCTTTTTAATTTATAAGGCGTAATAGAAACATTCATATCTAAATGTGCAACTTGATCAAGAGCATGCACACCTTTATCAGTTCTTCCTGCTGCCACTATTTTAACAAATTTCCCATTATTTATCTTAGTAGCAGCATTTTCTAATTCTTCTTGAACAGTTCTATAGCCACTTTGTCTTTGATACCCTTTAAAGTTACTCCCATCATAACTAAATCTAATTAAAAACCTCATAATATCACTTCACATTCCAATATATATCTTTAATTAAGTCTTTTACATCACGTCTTCTTGGTAACTTAATATGCTTTTTTTCTAATACTAACAAGATAAAATCAACTATATTAGGTCTTTTAATTTTATATAAAGATAATTCTTTACAGTCAAAAAACACATCACTACTATTACCCTCTACTAACACTTTATTATTATAAAGTACAATCAAATAATTAGTATATTGATATAAATAATTAGGATTATTACTATAGATAACAATAGTCTTAAGAAATTTCTCTTGCAATCTATTAATTATTCTAACAAGCTTTTTTCTCAAGTTTAAATCTAGTCCTTTAAAAGGTTCATCTAATATTATTACTTTAGGATTTGAAAGAAACGCTAAAGCGAACTGAAATAGTTTAATTTCACTATATGTAAGAGTAGAAATACGTCTATCCAAAATATCTTGTCTAAGTCCTACTATTTTTAAGGCCCCTTTTATCTTTTCCAAAACATCATTTACTTCTATTTTATTATATCTTATATATAAAACAAAGTACTCATAGACATTATCAACATTAAATAGATTATTAAACCTAGCTTCTACTAAAACTATTGTCTTTTTAAATAAGTAATAATTACTTTTCAATTTTCTTATCTTATCAAAATAAATTATCCCTCTAGATTCCTCATCAAGAGAAATTAACTTCAATAGTTTATTACCATTATCACCATAAATACCAACTATCTCTCCTTTAGGTATAACAAAAGATAAATCTGTAAAGTCTTTACTATTAACATGAGAAAACTTTATTTCCATAAAGACTCCACCAACCCTAAAGGACTTAAAGTAATTTTATTAACAAGATTATAATATTCTAACTTCACAGATAAATCTACCATAAAAGGAAGTTCTAACCCTACTTTATTTAATAAGCTATCGTTTGAAAGCACGTCTAACATTGAACCACTACTAACAATAGAACCATTATCAAGTACATAAACTGTACTATTAATAGTATAGATAACTTCATCTAAAGAGGAACTAGAAAGGACAATGGTAATACCGGTTGTTCTAAGTTGTTCTAATATTCCCATAAAATCTTCTTTTTCTAAAGAAGATAAATAAAGACCTGGATCATCTAAAAGTAATAATTTAGGACTACTCACAACTAAACTTGCCAGCTGAACTTTAACTTTTTCATAATTACTTAAATCTTCTATCTTACTTTTAAGTAATTTAGTTATCTTAAAATCTTTAGACACATCTCTTACTAACTTAGTTATCTTAACTTCATCAAGTCCCAAACATTCTAAAGGATATCTAATAGTTTCTAACACTGTATTAAATTTAAAAGAAATATCATAAAAATATGCAATATCTTTATCATTAGCAATTATTTCTTTATTATAAGTAACTTTCTTAGTATTAACAACTAAAGCCATTACTTTAAGTAATAAACTCTTCCCACTTTTATTAGAGCCTGTAATAATAGTAAAAGAATTAAGTGGTATTTCTATATTAAAATTTTTAAATGGACCTAACATTAAATTATTAACCGATAACACTGTTTTATTTATTACATCAATATTAGATTCTTCCATACTACTTAGCCTTCTTTTTCTGGATATTATAGTTAATACGTGTTACAAACTTATCAGGTAAAAATCTAACACCAAATTTTACTAATTTCATCTTAAAACCTGGAATTATAATAGTTTTACCTTTTAACATCTTCTCTACTGCATACCTTGCAACATAACTACTTGACAAAGCTTTAATTTTAAAACTAACACCTGCTCTATTATTAAAGTTAGTATCAACTGGTCCAGGACATAAAACAGAAATAGTAACTTTACTTTTACGTCTCCTTAACTCTTCATTAATAGCTAAACTTAAACGATAAACATAACTTTTAGTGGCATAATAACTACTAAGCATAGGTCCAGCCATAAAAGCAGCACTACTTGCAACATTAAGGATAATTCCCTTATCTTTTTTTATCATATCTTTTAAATAAAATTTAGTTAACATATCAACCGCTCTAATATTAACATCAAGCATATTAAGTTCAGTATTTAAATCAATAGAAGAAAACTCTCCAAACACCCCAAATCCTGCATTATTAACAAGAATATCAATATCATCATTACGAGTTAAAACATAAAGCTCTTTTACTTTCTGTAAATTAGATAAATCAACTACTACTATCTTTACTCTTACTTTATTATTAATCAAAGCTTTAACTTCTTCTAAAGCTTCTCTATTTCTTCCAACTAGTATTAAATCATAATTTAATTTAGCAAGGTTTAAAGCAATATCTCTACCAATACCACTACTTGCACCAGTTATCATAGCTCTCAACTAAACCACCTCCGTCTTGTCTAATTACATTTTACCACAAGCAAAAAGAGAATACCAGTTCTCTTATACAGTTTCTATATATTCCATAAGTTTTAAGAATAATTTCATATGTTCACGAGATAAGCCTTCTTTTCTTAATTTACGAATAGCAATTCTCTTTTTCTTAATAGTCATATCACTAAATATAATACCTGCAAGTTTCTCTTTTAAATATGTTCCAATCTGTAAGTCCATCAAGATACTATCAATATCTTCATTAATAAGTCTAACAGCATCAATTTCAATATCTTTACCTCTACAGTTAAGGGTTAACTGACCAATTGTATTAACATTATTAACTTCAACTACAAAGTCATTCTCTTCTATATACATAGATTCTATCTTAATTTCTTGATCATTATAATAAGCAGTAACAGATTCAGCCATCTTTGTATTTCTAAATCTAAACTTATAATTACGTCTCATAGGTGCAATACCACTTTTACCTTCAACTGATCTTATAATGACAGTATAGTTATTCTGCATATAATTATAATCAATATCAGTCTTTAAGTAATAGCCCTCTTTATATAATGAGGTAAGTCCATCATCTTCATATAGAGTATAAGTATTAGATACTCCAGGAAATATATGAATTTCCATATCTAAAGGAAGCCCTACATTATTAACATCACTTCTATTTGAAAGAGGTATAACAGAACCTGCTTTTGCAAAAACTGGATAATCCTCTTCTTTAAAGAATGATACATATTTCTTATTACCAGGAAACTTCTTACCAGTTTTAAAGTCATACCAAATACCATCAGGCATATAAAAGCGATGGATTGTCCTATTCATAACAGTATCTTTTCTAGTTAAAATAGGACAAACAAGTAATTCACTTCCTAAAAAATATTGATATTTATAATTATTATCATCTATTACCCATTTATATTTATAATAAAAGGGTTCTATTAACATCACAGCATTCTTATAATAGTTATAACTTTCTGTATATAAATAAGGAATTAATCTATGTCTAAGTCTTAAATAATCATTAACAATAGTCTCTGTCTTAATATCCCATCTCCAAGGTTCTCTCTTATAATAATTACCACGAGCAGCATGGAATCTAAGAATAGGACTAAATACTCCAAGTTCTACATATCTAATATAAAGTTCACTCTCTTCTATACCACCATGATTACCTCCTACATCATGAGACCAAAATGATACTCCAATATTAGCAGCAGACATCATACTAGAAGATATTTCTTTTAATCCATCCCAAGAAACTTCGGTATTACCAGCATAAAGAATAGGATAACGATGAGGAGCAAAGATACCATTACGGCTTAACATAATATTACGTTTAGCAGGATTACGACCTATATCTTTGTAATTGAAGTGATTATAAGCAAGCAATTTTAAAACCTGATCATTTCCTTTATAATCATGCCAAAAGAAATCAACTCCTAAAGCTTCTAAAGGATGTAAAAACAGTTTAAAATACACATCTAAAAGTTTAGGATTCAAAGGATCAAAAACAATAATTTTATCCCCATTAATACCAAGATAAGAACAAGCTTGAGCATAATATGTCTCATGAGGATAAATACCCTCAGTTGGATCTATTTCTAAGCCAAGTCTTATATTATGTTCATGTAAAAATTTAGATATTTCACTAGGATTAGGAAATAATTCTTTATTAAAAGTAAAACCTGTCTTTAAATTTTTAGCAGTTCCTACATTCCGATAATGCCAATCTTTATCTAAAAGGAATACAGCTAAAGGAACATTACGTCTTTCAAAGTTATTAACAGTTTCTTTAAGAGAATCTTCATTATAAGTAATATTACGACTCCACCAATTACCTAGAGCATAACGAGGAATAAGTTCTGGATTACCAGTAAGTTTAAAATAATCTTTCATAGCTAAAGAAAAGTCATCTTTATACATAAAAACATATATATCTAAGCTTCCCTTTTCTCGTTCATACAAAGTTCCATCAGGATTAAATAAAAGACTATTACTATCATCTATACTAGCAAAACCCTCCAAAGAGTATAAACCACGTTTTAAAGCTCTAGGAGTATTAACATCTTCACTAATCATATTACCCCCCAAATTACGAACCTCAGGATGACCATAATACCAATCTCTATCATTGTTACCATTACCAACAAATAAGGTAATTTTCAAATTTTTCATAGGATCTATCTTAGTACCTAAAAAATGAGCTTCTTTAACATAGGTTAAACGAAAATATTTAGTCGTAATCTCTAACATTTTAGAGTCCTGTGTTGTTTTATATTCAGGAAACATAAAGGAACGATTAATAGCAAATTGACTAGGAACATCAACAAAAACACCACTAGGGCTATATTCAAGTCTAACAAGTCGTTCAGATAAAACAGTAATACGATAATGTTTACCTTTATAAATACATTTATCATCACTCTTGGCTTTACTACCATTAATTTCAAACTGCTTACCTAGTGGATACATATAACCATCTCCTCTTTATCCTTTCCTTAATACTTATTTTATAAAAGCTTAAATACATACCATATAAATATATTTTATCATTATAACCATACATCTTCAATATTTTTAAATGAATAAATAAATTTTTCTATTAAAAAACAGAAAGTTCTTTAACTTACTGTTTTCAAAAATATTAATTACTCTTTATCTACAACATTCTTTATTCTATAAGTTATATACGCACCTGTTCCAAGTATTAGTATTAAGATAAGTCCTATTCCTATATATAAAGCACTGTTTGTTGTTGGATTACTTATGACATTTACTTCTATTTCATATGTCGTTCCATCACTTCCTACTCCTGTTATTACTGTTGTTCCATTCTTTAACCCTATTATCTTTCCATTCTCTATTTTGGCAATAGTTGAATCTTTTACTATCCAGGTAACTCCACTTAAATCTAACTCTTCTTCAAAAGCTTTTACATCATCTACACTACTTCCTACTTCTATTGTTACTTTTCCTTTATAACTATTTCTAGACTCTACTTCTTCTAACATATATGGATTATCTAGTGTTCCATATCCTGTTAAGGTCATGTTCTCTGTTGATATATTGATTACTGGACGAAGAGCATAGGGAAAACCCACATAGACTACAATCAATCCATTATACTCAAGCCATACAGCAGAATCTTCATTAAAGTGACTAGGTGTCATACTCCAATAAATAAGTCCATCTTCTCCTGAATTTAAATAACTATTTCCAGAAACATTATATGATTCACCAGCATAGACTAACTCATCTGCGGTTATTAACCCTGCTTTTAATCTATAACTTCCTCCATAACTTTCATTTGTATCAGGACATATAAAACTAGGGGCATTATCTTTGGCAAAATTATACATTGCTTGTCCTAATCTATCCACACTTGAAAAAAGATTACTGTCAACTGTTTCATCATATCTATACCCACTACTATCACTACAGTATCTTCCTAATATTACATATTTATCATAATTAGGATTACTTCCTAACGTATTATTATACC